>CAYXHJ010000058.1:0-8708 GCA_964464855.1 uncultured Owenweeksia sp.
CGCATTGTCAAACCCCTCCTTGGTGAATACGAACGACGCACCGGAGCCGCCCAACGTAAACGACGGCCGAATGCACAACGGAAAGCCGTACTCTTGGGCAATCTCCTTGCCCTTCAGGTAGCTGTCTGCCGTCTGCGCTGGAGCCATGGGGACCCCGATTTTGAGCATCAACTGTTTGAACTTCTCCCGGTCTTCGGTAATGTGAATGGCGTCGATGTCCACGCCGATGATGGCCACACCGTACTTTTCCCACAAGCCTTGACTGTCCGCCTCAATGCACAAATTCAAGGCCGTTTGGCCGCCCATGGTGGGAAGCACCGCATCAATCTTTCGTTCCTTGAGAATATGCTCCAAAGATTCCACTGTAAGCGGCAGCAGATAAACGTGGTCTGCCACAACCGAGTCCGTCATGATGGTGGCAGGATTGGAGTTGATCAAAGAAACTTCAATGCCCTCGTCGCGCAGCGAACGCGCAGCTTGAGATCCAGAATAGTCAAATTCACAAGCTTGGCCAATGACAATAGGACCACTGCCAATGAGAAGGACGGATTTAATTTCGGAATTGCGGGGCATGGAGCGGGGCGTTTAAATCGTTGGTTGAAGCACAGCGGGTTGGAGCAGGCGGAAGGACGGCGGGATGCTGTTGAAATTTACGCACAAAAAAAAGGTGCTGCGGAAGCAACACCTTTCAAAAAATAGAGGGAATGCATTACCCCTTGTGGTTTCCTTCGTCGGACACGGTCAAACGGCGACGGCCACGTGCACGGCGCGCAGCCAAAACGCGACGACCGTTGGCCGAGGCCATGCGCTCACGGAATCCGTGCTTGTTCTTTCTTTTCCGGTTGGAGGGCTGGAACGTGCGTTTCATGGGTCGTTTGTGTTTTACGTATCGGGCGGCAAAGATAGGAAGTTATTTTTAATGTGCAAAACCTGTTCCGCGTATTTTTTCCCTTCGTTTTGATCTGGCTGCTACCGAACCGCCTGCCCGCGGGTATTGCGTACCTTTGTCGGTAGGTATGGAAACCGTCTGGATTGCAGGAGCCTCGCGCGGCTTGGGAGCTGCGCTGGCGCACGTCGTATCGGCGAGCGGCTGCCGGGTAGTACTCACTGCCCGCAACGCGGCCGATTTAGAAGACCTGCGCGCTGCCCTGCCCCATTCGGAAAATGCCGTGGTGTTCCCGGCAGACCTCACCGATCAGGGCGCACTGCCCGCATGGCTCGATCGCCTTTGGAACGAAACCGGAGGCATTCAACGCGCTTTTTTCTGCGCCGGCTTGGCCCAGTGGAGCAATCCGCTCACCACCACCACCGCGGCGGAAAATCGTTTGTTGGCACTGAATTATCAATTTCCCGTGCAAGCCGCGAAACTCTTGGCGGAGCGCATGCTGGCCCAGAGAAGCGGACAATTGGTGGCCGTTGGTTCCATCGCTGCCGAATTTGGCCAGCCGGAAAGCGCTGCCTACGGAGCCAGTAAAGCAGCCCTGGAACGCCATTGGGAAGCCTTTTACGCCGCCTGGGCCCACCGCGGCCTTCGCGTGCAACTGATGCAACCGGGCGTAATTCAAACCAACATCATGGCCAGCGCCTTGGACGAATCCGGTACCGCCTTGGGGCAAAAAGCCAAAAACCACACCGGACAATTGCCCGAAGCTGTGGCGAAACGACTGTGGGCCGCGGCCCAAACACAACGCTTCAAAACCTACCTCATTTCCCCCACCGAGCGCTTGGCATTGCTTTTGCACCGGTGGAAGCCCACTCTTTTTTACACCCTTTTGCGCCGACGCCATGGGACCGCTTAACCCCATTCACTTCACCCCGGAACAAACCGCTGTTCTGAGCCAAGCTTTTGCCGCGGGAACCCCCTGCAAGCATTTGATCCTCGACGGTTTTCTCACCGACGAAACAGCCAACCTGCTGCACGGGAACTTTCCGCCCATGGACGCCCTGAAGGTCCGCCGGAAGAGCCTCAATGAAAACAAGGCAGAAGACTACAAATTTGACGAGTGGCACCCCGCCTTTCGCGAGGTCCGGGAGGCCATTCGATCGGAGTCTTTTGCGGCGTGGATCAGCACCGTAACCGGTATCGACGGCTTGCTCACGCCAGACAACCCGCTGGGTTCCGGTGTGCACCAAGGAGCCGACGGTTCCTACGTGGACGTGCACATCGACGTCAACTACGATCCGGAGTCCAATTTGTGGCGTCGGGTCAACCTCCTGATCTACCTCAACCGCAACTGGAAAGAGGAATACGGCGGACACCTGGAAATTTGGGACAAGTTTATGAAGCGCGCGGAAAAGCGCATTGCCCCGGCCCACAACCGCGCCGTGATTTTTTTGACGGACGAAAACTCCCCCCACGGATACCAAACCATTCGGGTCCCCGAAGGCGAGACCCGAAAGTCGTTTTATGCCTACTTTTTCACGCCCATTCAGGACGGTTTCCGCTACTCGGACTCGCGCTTCATTGCACGCCCGGACGACAGCGCCTGGCGCAAGGCCGCTACTGCGGTGAAAGAAGGCATCAAGATCAACGCCAAGCGCCTCCTCAAGGTGTTGGGCGTCAAGTCTCTGGATTTTCAAGACAAAAACAAGTACTAAGTGGCCCAACACCGCCGCGGCTCCGCCGCGTCCTCCAACGAGGGATCCCCAAAAAAACCCCTCCGCTGGAATTCGCTCCGACGCATGGGGCGTCTGTACCCCTACGTCCGCCCCTACCGCGGTGAATTTGCATTGGGTTTGTTGATGCTCCTGCTTTCCAGCGGCACCAACTTGGCCTTTCCCGGTCTGCTGGGTGGCCTGGTGGACGCCACGGAAAAGGCACCAAATACCTTAAACCTGCTGGCGCTGCAATTGGCCGGAATTTTGGTGTTGCAGGCCGTTTTCTCCTTTTTCCGCATCGTTTTGTTTGAACGTGTGGCGGAGCGCGCCTTGGCCTCCTTGCGCCAAGCCATGTACCGGCACTTGATCGTTCTGCCGCTCCCCTACTTCCACGAAAAACGCGTGGGCGAGCTGACCAACCGGCTGCAGTCCGACATTGGCGTGCTGCAGGAAACCTTCACCACCACCTTGGCCGAATTCATTCGCCAAGTAGTGGTTATTGGCGGCGGCTTGGCCCTGCTGACCTACACCAGCCCGCAGTTGACCGTATTCATGCTGGCCGTACTCCCGGTGGTGGTGGTTTTGGCGGTGGTTTTTGGATCCCGCATCCGCAAGTACAGCAAGAAAGTTCAAGATGCCTCCGCAGAAAGCAACGCTGTGGTGGAAGAAGCACTGCAGGGCATAGCTACCGTTAAAGCCTTCTCCGGTGAATCTTTTGAGTGGAGCAGGTACCAAACCCGCACCAACACGGTGGCTCAGTTGGCCATCAAGAGCGGGATTTTGCGGGGTGCCTTTGCCAGTTTTTTGATTTTAGGCCTGTTTGGCGCCCTGGTGGCCGTGGTTTGGAAAGGCACCACCCTCATTGCCTCCGGCGAATTGGCCACCGGACAGCTCGTGAGTTTTGTGATCTATTCCGGTTTCATTGGCGGCTCCATAGGGGGCATGGCCGACGTGTACGCCCGGCTGCAAAAAGCAGTAGGCGCCACGGAAGCCCTGCTGGACATGTTGGACACGCCCACCGAACCGCTGGACGCTCGCCCGCAGGATGCGCACAACAACGCACCGATGGAAGTACTCCCGGAGCCGCTGCCCAACACCCCGCATTTAGCGTTCACCGACGTTTCCTTTTCGTACCCGGCGCGTCCGGATCTCGCCGTGCTGCAGCACCTAACCCTCAGCGTTCCACGCGGCGGTCAAATTGCCCTGGTGGGCGCCTCGGGGGCCGGAAAAAGTACCCTGATCCAACTCATCCTCCGTTTCCACCAGCCTCAGTCCGGAAGCATTGAGTGGTTTGGTCATCCCTTGGAATCCCTGCCGTTGGCCGAGCTGCGGCGCACGATGGCCTTGGTTCCCCAAGAAGTGGTTTTATTCTCCGGCACCCTCCGGGAAAATATTGCTTACGGGTTAACGGGCACCACAGACGAGGCTCTTTTGGAAGTGGCCGCACAAGCCAACGCCCTGGAATTCATCCAATCGTTTCCGCAAGGACTGGATACCTTGGTGGGCGAGCGCGGCGTGCAACTGAGCGGCGGACAACGCCAACGAATTGCCATTGCGCGCGCCTTGCTGCGCAATCCGTCGCTCTTGCTTCTGGATGAAGCCACCTCAGCTCTGGACTCCGAAAGCGAAAGCCTGGTGCAGGACGCCCTCCAAAGGCTGATGGCCGGACGCACCTCCGTGGTGGTCGCCCACCGCCTGAGCACCGTGCGCCATGCCGACGCCATTGCCGTGTTCCACAAAGGTCAGGTGGTGGAGTTGGGAACGCACGAGGAATTGCTGGCGGTGCCCAACGGTCGGTACCGAAAACTCCTGGACAAACAGCTCCACGGTTGATTGAGCCGCCCCGGCGCGCGAGGAGCACTGCATCGGGAATCTGTTGTACCTTCGTTTCATGAAGCGAGCTTGGCGCATTGTTTGGAATAAGTACGTCCTGACCGCCGGTGCCTTTACCGTGTGGATGGTCTTTTTGGACTCCAACTCCTACCTGATTCAGCGTGAATTGGACGCGGAATTGTCCGAATTGGACGCGGGGATCGCCTTTTACGAGCACGAAATTTCTTGGCAAGTACGACGCCTGCAAGACGTGGAAAAGAATCCCGAATTGCTGGAGCGCTTTGCGCGCGAAACCTATTGGATGCACCGACCCGGAGAAGAAGTGGTCTTGGTTGAATCCGCCAAAAATCCCGAATAAATGGCTGCAATGCCCTTGGACGGCTTCGAGCCGACTCCGCGCTCCGCGTGGGAATCCGCCTTTTCCAAAGAATGGAAAGGCGCACCTGAACCCGCCTACGCCCACCGCACCGCAGACGGTATTCCGGTAGCTCCATTTTATACCGAGGAAGATCTTCACGCCCTGCCGGATGGCACCGTGGCCGCGCAACGAGCGGCGCAACGCCGGGCTTCAGCGTACACCCACACGCTGGAACAACTGGGCCCAGGCGACCCCAAACGGTTGAACGCGCAGGCGCTGGAGGCCCTCCAAGACGGCGCTTCGTCGTTGCTCTTTTACCTGAACGGCGATGAAGACTTCATCCAACTCCTGAACGGCATCCAGGCCAACATTATCCCCATCCACGCAGTGGTGGAGGGAGATCCGGAAGCGTTTCTCGTGCGGTGGAAATCCGCTTGGACGGCCTTGGGATTGGACCCTCACGAGTGGCAAGGTTCCTTGAACACCAACGTTCGCGGCAAAGCACTGAAGTCCGTATTCAACCAACTTCCCGCCGGAGTGCGCTTGGGCGTGAACGCCGGGGAATTCCGCACCAAAAACAATCCGGCTTCCCCCGCCACCTCTTCCACCCCAACGTCCGTCCTTCCGGCAGTGCCCGCCTTGGCTTTTGCCTTGAGCGAATGGGATGAACTTTTTGCAGCTTGCGGATCCGACGTTTTTTCGCGCGTTTGGGTGCATTGGACGGTGACCGACGATTTCCTGAACGAGGTGGCATCTTTGCGTGCCTTGCGCACCGTTTGGGCGCACTGGTTGGACGAACACAGCGCCTCGCCTGCGGCGGCGCCACTGTGGATCTGCGCGGAAGGTTGGCTTCCAGCGGACCCGGGCAACGATCCGCACAATCCGTTGGTGCTCACGCAGTGGCAGCTCATCAGCGCCGCCTGCGGCGGCGCTGATGAGCGCTGCGCGCCTCCGCTTTCCGGAGCCGACGCACGGGCGCGCCGCTGGGCGCGCCACCAAAGCCTCCTGCTCACCTACGAATCCCACCTGGACGCCTTGGTGGATCCCGCAGGCGGTTCCTATGCCCTGGAGGTGCTCACCAAAGCCTTGGCGAATGCCGCCTGGGAACTTCATCGGGGTACGTCGATGCCGGGGGGCAACCCGGGATTCAGCTCCGTGGGCAATCTCCAAACCCCAGCCGGAGCGGCGCCAGTGGCGTCGGGCACGCTGCCCGCAACGGGCGCAGCGGCAAACCCCACCCGCGCGGAAGACTTGCGTCGCTTTGCTGCCGGTCTACCGCCCTTCTTGCGCGGACCCTATGCCTCCATGTACACCCAACGGCCGTGGACCGTTCGCCAGTACGCAGGATTTTCAACCGCAGAGGCCAGCAACGCCTTTTACCGCAAAAATCTGGCGGCCGGGCAGAAAGGCTTGAGTGTGGCCTTTGACTTGGCCACCCACCGCGGGTACGATTCGGACCATCCCCGCGTTCAAGGAGATGTGGGCAAAGCCGGCGTGGCTATTGATTCGGTGGAAGATGCCAAAGTGCTGTTTGACGGCATTCCCCTGGACGAAATGTCCGTTTCCATGACCATGAACGGCGCCGTATTGCCCATTCTGGCCTTTTACATTGTAGCCGCAGAGGAACAAGGCGTAGAACCGTCGGCCCTGCAGGGAACCATTCAGAACGACATCCTGAAGGAGTTCATGGTGCGGAATACGTACATCTATCCGCCGCAGCCCAGCATGCGCATTGTGGCAGACATTTTTGCGTACACCAAGGCCCACATGCCCAAGTTCAACAGCATTTCCATCTCCGGCTACCACATGCAGGAAGCCGGCGCAACGCCCGCGTTGGAACTGGCGTTCACCTTGGCGGACGGACGCGAGTACCTGCGGACGGGGAAAGCGGCGGGGATGGAAGTGGACGAATTTGCGCCCCGACTGTCCTTCTTTTGGGCCATCGGGATGGATTTCTGGACGGAAGTGGCCAAAATGCGTGCCGCACGGGTGCTTTGGGCTCGGATTGTACGCGAGGAAGGTGGCACCTCGGCCAAAAGCCAAGCCCTCCGTACCCACTGCCAAACGTCGGGCTGGAGTCTTACCGAGCAGG
Organism: uncultured Owenweeksia sp.; assembly: GCA_964464855.1. Classification (GTDB taxonomy): domain Bacteria; phylum Bacteroidota; class Bacteroidia; order Flavobacteriales; family Schleiferiaceae; genus CAMDTE01. The sequence continues at coordinate 6,882 of CAYXHJ010000058.1, forward strand.
AGCCCTTCAACAACGTGGGGCGTACGGCGGTGGAAGCACTGGCCGCAGCCCTGGGCGGTACCCAAAGTTTGCACACCAATGCCTTGGACGAGGCCATTGCTTTGCCCACGGACTTTTCCGCGCGCATTGCCCGCAACACCCAACTCTTCTTGCAGCAAAACACCGGAATCTGCCGCGTGGTGGATCCTTTGGGCGGCGCGCACCACTTGGAAACGCGCACGGCAGCGTTGATCGACGAGGCCTGGGCCACGTTGTGCGCTGTGGAAGAACAAGGCGGCATGACGGTTGCCATTGAGGCAGGTTGGCCCAAATTGCGCATTGAAGAGGCGGCCGCGCAAAAACAAGCGCGCTTGGACGCTGCCAACGATGTTTTGGTGGGCGTCAACGCATTTAAAAACACCGGACCCGAGGCCGATTTGGAAATCCGCGAGGTAGACAACGTGGCCGTTCGGGAGGCGCAGGTGGCTCGGCTCAACCAATTGAAGGAGAACCGCAACCCCGAGCGCGTGGCGGCGGCCTTAGCCGCATTGGAAGCCGGCGCACGAACCGACGCAAATTTGTTAGCTTTGGCGGTGGAGGCGGCGCGCGAGCGCGCCACCTTGGGCGAAATCAGCGACGCTTTGGAACGGGTTTTTGGACGGTACCAAGCGCGCATTCAAACCGTGAGCGGCGTGTACAAATCCTCTTTCCCCGAAGGCGGTCCGTTGGATCGCGTGGCCGAACAGGCAGCGGCATTTGCTACCCTCACCGGCCGACGACCGCGCATCTTGGTTGCCAAACTGGGACAAGACGGTCACGACCGCGGCGCCAAAGTGGTGGCTACTGGATTCGCCGACGCTGGCTTTGACGTGGACATGGGTCCTTTGTTCCAAACCCCGGAAGAGGCGGCGCAGCAGGCCGTAGAGAACGACGTCCACGTGGTGGGCGTGTCTTCTTTGGCCGCCGGGCACAAAACCTTGGTTCCTGCGCTGGTGGCCGCCCTCGCTGCGCTCGGGCGCCCAGACATCCGCATCGTGGTGGGCGGCGTCATCCCGCAACAAGACTACGCAGAACTCTTTGCTGCCGGCGCCACGGCCCTATTTGGCCCCGGAACTCCCATTCCCCAAGCCGCAGAAGAAATCTTGCGCGTCTTGACCAACGACTTTCAGGCCTGACCCCCTACTTGCTGTGGCCCTGAATCCCAACCTCTCCCCGGCTGCATCGGCAGCTCCAACGCAACCGGAGCCTGGATCTGCGGACTGGTTGGCATTCTTGGGTCTGCTGAAAAGCGGTAATCGTGCGGCATTGGGACGCGCCCTCACGTGGATGGAATCCACCCGACAAGAGGACCGCATTCGGGCCACTGCCCTTCTGGAAGCGCTCCCAGAACCCAAAGAGCCGTCGTTCCGATTGGGCGTCAGCGGAATCCCGGGGGTTGGGAAAAGTACGTGGACGGAGGCTTACGGTATACTGCTTTTGCAAGAGCATTCGGATGCCAAACTGGCCGTTTTGGCCGTGGATCCGTCCAGTTCCGTGCGCGGAGGATCCCTCTTGGGGGACAAAACCCGCATGGAGCAACTCTCGTTGCACCCGCGCGCCTTTGTTCGCCCCTCTCCGGCCGGCACCTCTCTGGGCGGCGTAACCTGGGGAACGCGGGACTGCATAACCTTGTGCGAACGCTTGGGATTTACGCACATTTTGGTAGAAACCGTCGGGGTAGGCCAGTCCGAAACGGCGGTGCACGACCTCGTGGATTGCCTCCTTTTGTTGTTGATGCCGGCCTCTGGGGACGGGCTGCAAGGAATAAAAAAAGGCATCATGGAGGTGGCCGACGTCGTTGCCGTGCAA
>CAYXHJ010000059.1:0-8681 GCA_964464855.1 uncultured Owenweeksia sp.
CCCTAGGCGAATTGCTGGACCGCGCCGGACGGGTTCCCCTCCCCCCCTACTTTCGCCGTGCCGACGAGTCTAGCGACGCCGAACGCTACCAAACCGTTTACGCCCAAAACTCGGGCTCCGTTGCGGCCCCAACGGCGGGTTTGCATTTCACACCCGAACTCGTTCACGCCTTGGAATCTTCCGGACGATCCTTCTTAAAGGTAGAATTGCACGTGGGAGCGGGCACCTTCAAACCCATCGACGCCTCCGACGCGCGGCAACACACCATGCATGCCGAAGAGGTACACTTGCCACGCTTTGTGGTAGAAGCCTTGAGCGACGGCGCTCCCACCCTAGCCGTAGGAACAACATCTTCCCGCAGCTTGGAATCTGCCTATTGGTTGGGCGTGGCGAGCTTGAAAAACAAGGCCCCGTTGGGGAACCACCTGAACCAGTGGTCCTGGGAGGAATTGGCCGCATGGTGGGACCCTCAACCGGGCGACGACTTTGAAAAAAGACGTCGGGTTTGGCGCCACGCCCTGGACCAGTGGCCCAAAGATCAAAACGAATGGACCTTTACCACCGCCTTGATGATGGTGCCGGGGTACCGCGTTCGAACTTGGGAGGCTCTATTGACCAATTTCCACCAACCCGGCAGTACCCTGCTGATGCTGATTGCGTCGGTGTTAGGCGATGCTTGGAAGGAACTGTACGCCCATGCCTTGGGCAACGATTATCGTTTTTTAAGCTACGGCGACGCCTCGCTTCTTTGGCGGTATTGACGCGAATGAAGATTTTTTTGGGGTCGCTCCATTATTGGAAGCGTTGCTCCCAACAAAAAACGCCGGCGGATGCCGGCGTTTTTGATGAAGTACGGTTGGAAATTAGTCCAAGTGATCCTCAATCCCGTTGACGTACAAGTAGCCGCCCGATCCATCTAAACGCTGCTTCCAAACAATGGTCATCACGTAAAACTTCTTGGGATCCAAAGGAACAATGGCGTTCAATGCTGCCAATGGCTTCTTGCTGATGCGCAATTTGATCGGTGTGTATTGAGTACCGAACACGTCGCCTTCAAAGAAGTTATTGCCCAAGGGATTAATGGTGTCCAATGTAATTCCAAAAGGATTTGAAGTGATGGATGCCATTACCGGTAAGTGCTCGTGCACGTAGGTATCACCCGCCTTCTTGCCTACGGTATCTACCGTCCACGTTGATGGTGTTGCACCAGACCCTTTGCTCACGATGGAAACAGAGGAGGTTTGGTTCAAATCCACCAAACCGTATTGCTTGGCATCTACCCCTTCGTACATGAGGTACGATTGAACCGTGTACGTGGTACCGCGGGTTTCCTTAAACACTTGAACCTTGGCGTAAACTTCGTAGGACGTATCCGTTTCAACAACAGCGGTTGCAACGCCCATCTCAGGCTCCGATGTCAATGATGCGGCAATGGGGCCCGCAATGGACTGACCAGCATCGTTGCCGTTGATGTAGAAATTGGGTACACCGGAAGCAGTCCACATGGTGTTTAGGAGGGTTGCTATGGGAGTCTCCAATACATCACCGGTATGAGCGGCCATACCCAAAATTCGTCCTTCGGGGTTGCGCAAAATGGCTTTGCGCAAGGCAGCCGCACCGTTGGGGCAGTACTGACACCAGGCACCGGTTGTTTCAAAAACCAAAACGTTTTGAGCGGGAGAAACGGTCAGTGAATCCGTGGCGTAAGCAGCAGGAGTAGGATCCGGCTTGTCGGTTCCGCAAGACACGGCTACCGCTGAAATAGCCAATAAAGCAATAATCTTTTTCATGGGTACAATCGCTTTTCGCGTATTAGTGAACCAAATGTACACAAAATCCTTAGATGCGCGTCAGTTGAACGTGTATGGGGTAATGGTCCGACGGTCCTCCCATCCACTGCTCCCCGCGCCACGTCCGCCACGGCGGAGCTAAACCGGTCTTGAAATCGCGCGCGCCGCTGCCCATCCACGGCTGCGCACAGACCCGTAACGTACCGCGCCATGAGGGTGCGGACCAGCCCCGATCCAACCAACTCCAGGAATTGCGGTAGTAGTACGTCCCTTCGCCAATGCGGTAAAAAGGAATTAGGGAGTGCGCGGCGACTGCCGCATCCAACTGCCACCCGGGTGCCTCGTTGACGTCACCCAACCAAATGGAGCACCCGGTGGCTTGTTCTGCCAATGATGTCCATGCTACTGCCCGGGCGTGTGCATCGCCGGATCTTTGGGAAGGTAGGTGAAGCCACCCCACCCGCAATGTGTCGTGGGCCTCTTTCCGCGCGAGGGTCAAAACCACTGCTTCGCGCGTGCCGCGCGCATCCGGCAACGCGGGTAGAAACCAGGCAGCGTTTTCAACCCGAACGCAATCGGATCGGTACAACACCGCCACATCAATTCCTCGGGGATCCGGGCTGTCCCGGTGGATGCGCCAAAGTGAAAATTGATCCAACGGAGGTGTCTTCAGTAAATCATCCAGAACACGCTCGTTTTCCACCTCACACAGACCCACCGCTACGGCTCCCGATTGGCGGAGCAACCAACCCAACACCTTGGCAACGCGCTGAACCTTTAAACGATACAGTTGCGGGGTGTATTCTTTAAAGCCGTCGGCGGCAAATTCCTCGTCTCGCGTGCCGAGATCATCTTGGTTATCAAACAAATTTTCCACATTGTACCAACCCAAGTTCCACGTTGCACGGGTGGTATCAATCAGCGTTGACGCGGTACCATTCACACGGGAAACCGTCGGTTGCGAAACTCCATCCTCCGCCCCCGGAAGGCACAGGCTCCCCGCAAGAAGCAACGCTAATTTCCTCGATGTTCGCCATTGAATCATGGGGCAAAGAAACAGCTGTACTGTGCCGCTTGCCGGTTGCAATCGGATAAAACCGGTTGTCGGAGGGTGCCAGATGTTGGAGGGTATTGATTGGCGTCAAACCGTTCGCACCGCCCGCAAAGAGTTCACCAACAAAAACGCCCGGCGATGCCGGGCGTTTTTGAACAGCGATTGCGCGCCACGCGCGCCATCCATTATTTGTTGTTGCGTCTAATGCGTCGATTTCCCGCGTTTTGCTGCTCCTCCATCATGTTTTGCAGCTTGGCCTGGAAGCCGCCTTTCTTGCCGCCCTTGGCCTTGTTGTTCTCAATCTTAGCGCGAATAGCAGATTCGTTGATGAAAAAGCGCATGCTGTACTGCTGACCGAACGTGATCATGTTCGCCACAAAGTAATAGTAGCTCAAACCGGCGGAATAGCTGTTGAAGAAAAACAACAACATGAACGGCATGACGTATTGAATGATCATCATCTGTTGGCGCATCATGTCGTTCCCGGTGTTGGGCGTCATGGAATTGTTCATCTTGGTGTACAGGAACGTTGAGATCGCCATCAAGATGGTGAAGAGCGACACGTGGTCCCCGTAAAACGGAATGGTGAAGGGAAGCGTGAAGATGGAGTCGTAACTGGATAAATCATCCGCCCACAAAAACGATTCCTGACGCAACTCTATAGAGGCCGGGAAGAACCGGAACATGGCGATCAAAATGGGGAACTGCAGCAGTTGAGGAATGCAACCGCCCAACGGATTGACGCCCGCCTTGTTGTACAAAGCCATCAAAGCCTGCTGCTTCTGCATGGCATCTCCATCCTTGTGTTTTTCGTTGATTTCGTCGATTTCCGGCTTCAAGACGCGCATCTTGGCCATGGATTTGTACGACGAGAACGTCAAGGGGGACAGGGCCAGCTTGATGATCAACGACATTAGGAGAATGATCAAACCGTAGTTCAGACCGTAGCTGTCCAACCAGTCGAAAATAGGAACCACAACGTAGCGAGAAATCCAGCCAAAAATACCCCAACCGAAGGGAATGATGACGTCAAAATGACGGTCAAAGGCCACCAAGTCGTGGTATTTATTGGGTCCCAGGTACCAAGCGCCGGCTGAATTGATTTGTCCCTGCTGCACGGTTTCTTTTAAGCTCGAAACGAAGTTCCGGGTGTGTACCGTGTCTGATTCGGCAGGCGTTGTTGACGCGACCTCTACCGCAGACCAGTTGCCGTCGCGCGTCAACAAGTTGCTAAAGAACTGTTGTTTGTATCCCAACCAAGCCAACGACGTGAAGGAATCGTCGTCGTCCCGACCGTCCGACAAGCTGACATCATCGGCCTCTGCAGCATCCCAACCGTAAACAGTGGTGGCCTGAGCTTCTGTACTCAAACTTTTCTCGTGGCGCAACGACTGTTGCTCCCAACGCCACTCCGTGGTGCCGTTGGCCCAACCCGTGCCTTCTGCACGCCACTTCAGTGCGTAACCGGTCTTGGGAAGAACATAGGTCAAGCGCAGCGACTTACCTTCCTTCGCACCAAAAAGAACGATGGAGCTGTCTGTTTGGCTCTCTAGCGTAAACGGCCAGGCTCGGGTTTCTACCTGCTTGCCGTCGGCCAAATACAGCGCATGGTTGTCGTCCAAGAGCAGCAAAGGATTCTTTTGCCAATTTTTGTACGTACGAAGTTCCGCGCGCTTCAATTGGGCGCCAGCGGTCGTCCACGTCAGTTGAACGTGTTCGTTTTTCAAGGTAACCTCGACGGGTACGAAGGATGTGTCCAATGCAGGAACCGACAAAGTTGAAGGAGCGCTTTGGGGCTTCAAAGGAGCATCAACAGCCGCTGTTTCGACTTCTTTGGGGGCTGGCTCCAACGATTGGGTCCAAAAGCTGGCACCAACCAGAATGGCTCCAATCAGCAAGAAACCAATAAGTTGATTGCGGTCGGTACCGCCACGATTTTCTAAAAGCATGAATCAGTGCGTTTGTGCGTGGCGCAAGCCCGCTTGAACAAAGGAAACAAAAAGCGGATGCGGATGTGCTACGGTACTTTTGTACTCCGGGTGGTACTGCACCCCAATAAACCAGGGATGAGTAGGGATTTCCACCACTTCTACCAATCCCGTTTCTGGATTGATACCGCTGGGAACCATCCCGGCGTTGCGCAATTCCTCTAGGTAAGCATTGTTGAATTCAAAACGGTGTCTGTGTCGCTCCGATACAACAGCCGCGCCTCCGTACACTCGAGCTGCTAATGTATTGGGCTGCAATGCGCAATCGCAAGCCCCCAAGCGCATAGTACCGCCTTTGTGGGTTACGGACTTCTGCTCCTCCATCAGGTCAATGACGGCATCCGGCGTGTGGGGATTGACCTCACGGCTGTTGGCCTCCTTCTTGCCCAGTACATTGCGGGCGTATTCAATCACACTTGCCTGCATGCCAAAACAAATACCCAAAAAGGGAATGTTTTGGGTACGGGCCTGGCGCACCGCCTCAATTTTACCTTCAAAACCGCGCTCACCAAATCCAGGGGCTACCAATACACCGTTTAGGCCTTTGAGCTGATCCGCAACAGTAGCAGGGTCCAGGTGTTCCGAATGTATCCATTCCACTTGAACTTGGGTGTTGTTCGCAACACCGGCGTGGATTAGCGCTTCGGCAATGGATTTGTATGCGTCTTTTAGCTCTACATACTTACCAATCAGACCGATGCTAACCGATTGCTCTGGGTGCAGCAGACGTTCAACAAACGAAGTCCACGCACTCAGGTCGGCGGGTTTCTCGCTCGTTAAACCCAACTTTTGAAGCACCACACCGTCCATGTTTTGTTTCTGCAACAAAAGAGGCACCTCGTAAATGGTTCGGGCGTCTAAAGACTCAATGACCGCGTCGCGGGTGACGTTGGTGAACAAGGCCAGCTTGGCCTTCATGTCGTCGGTTAAGGGATGCTCTGCCCGGCACACCAAGATGTCCGGCTGAACACCGGATTCCTGCAGCATTTTAACGCTGTGCTGGGTGGGTTTGGTTTTCAATTCACCGGTTGCCTTGAGGTACGGAACCAACGTGAGATGAATGGACAAGCAGTTTCTGCCGAGTTCCCAACGCAATTGACGAACGGTTTCGATGTACGGAAGGGCTTCGATATCGCCGACGGTTCCCCCGATTTCGGTAATGACCACGTCGTACTTACCGGTTTCGCCCAGCAGACGAATGCGTCGCTTGATTTCATCCGTAATGTGGGGAATGACCTGCACGGTTTTGCCCAAATAATCCCCGCGGCGCTCTTTTTCAATGACGCTTTGGTAGATGCGGCCGGTGGTTACGTTGTTCGCTTGGGAGGTAGGACGATCCAAAAATCGTTCGTAATGGCCCAAATCCAAATCGGTCTCCGCGCCGTCGTCCGTCACAAAACACTCTCCGTGCTCGTACGGATTAAGCGTACCCGGATCGATGTTGATGTAGGGATCAAGCTTTTGAATGGTTACGGAAAACCCGCGGGACTGCAGCAGTGCTGCCAAAGAGGAAGAAACGATTCCCTTGCCGAGGGAAGAGGTCACGCCGCCGGTGACGAAAATGTACTTGGTAGAATCGGCCATCGGCTGCAAAAATACGACTTTAAAACGCGTAACTCAGCATGAGCGTAGGCATAAAAGGCAACTGATTGACGCGCTTGCGCTTGACGGCGTCGTAGTAAAAAATATTTCCTCGGTTGTACACGTTGGTGGCGGCCAGAGCTGCTTCAAAACGATTGTGCTTGCCGGATTTCCAAACCCGCTTCAAAGTGGCGTCCAGACGGTGGTACACCGGGAGGCGTGCACTGTTCAAATCACCGTAAAGAATGCCCAACTGTACGTTTTCACGCGCGTAATCGTAGCTCAAATCGGCTCCACCAACGGGATTGACAAACGGTTGGTTCTGGTAGTATCCGCGAATGGGAGTGAACGGGAAACCGGTACCCAAATTCCAACGAAGGTTAAATTCCCACGGCATTTCTTTTCCTTGACCCCATTTGTAGGCCACCACGGCGTTGGCGTTGTGGCGACGGTCAAAATGCGGTGCGTACCACTGGGTACCGTCGAACCGTCGAACCCGTCCCAACGAATACGTACCCCAGAAATACCAATGCGGATCTTCGTACTTAACCAAGAAATCAAGGCCCATGGCATTTCCACGTTCCACCATGAAGTCCTTGCGAAGGATTTCCGGCTTGTCGCTGTAGGCATCGGAGTCTTCGTAAAGTTTAAAGCGGTTGATGTTGGTAATCAAGTGGAAAGCCTTAACATAGCCCTCCAATTCAACGGTCCAACGGGGTGTAAGGTTCCATTCCGTTCCCAGTACCGCATGCGACGCAGTTTGCAGCTTGGAGGTAACCGGTGCGCCATCAAACGTACTGGGCACATCGCCACTACCGCTCAAAAAGCCATAAAACAGGTTGACCACATCCCGATCTGAATTGGCCGCTACCAAGTTTTGCGAGTACATACCGCCTGACGCCTTAATGCGCAGGTACTCCGTGGCGTTGAACTTCAAACCCAAACGCGGCTCCGGGCGCACTATGCCCAAGGCACCGTAGTTGTGGACCCTGAAACCGGGCTCAATCAACCAACGACCGGTTTGGTAGCGGTACTGCAGGTATCCCGCCACTTCGGTGGTATTGTCGTTTTGTTGCAGGATGCGACCCACCCCGTTGGTAAATCGGTATTGCGTGTTGTACCCAATCATTTCCAACCCGTAAGTGAGCTGGTCGTATTTTCGCATGAGGTAGGTAAAATCCAACCCTCCGTTGAACCCTGAGATGGAGGACTCACGCGGACGACCGGGTATTTCCGTACTGGAAATGGAATAGTCGGATTGCGCAAAGTGAGCCTTGATGATGGTGGAACTGGATGGAGGAACGATGGTCATGTCCGCACCGTACCCGGTAGCCACCCAACCAATAGCCTTGTCTGCCGCCAATTGCGTACCGTCTTCAAATCGAAAACCAAACACGTTGGCGTTGGAGCCGTTTCGGCCCTGGAAACCGTATTTCCCGTAGACGTCGGTAAACGTAAACGGAAGTCCTCCGAATTCCGTTTTCACGTAGGGATAAAGCAACCCAGCGGTTTGGTCCAGATACGACTTTTTGGCGGTAAACAACAACGAACTTGGGGCAATCCCATCGACTTTCTTGCCAATTGGAACCTCCACCAAAGCTCGGCTCATGTAGGTGCTGGAGCTGACTTTTCCGGCTACGCGCTGCCGGTTACCCAATCGCGTTTTGATGTCCATCACGGACGAATTTCTGCCGCCGTATTGGGCATTGAATCCGGCGGTGTAGATATCCGCGGACTTCAAGATGTCCGTTTCAAAGACCGAGAAAAAACCAATACTGTGAAAAGGATTGTACAAAATCATTCCATCCAGTTTGACCAAATTTTGGATGGGCGCTCCTCCACGGATGTAGAGCTGGCCGCCTTGGTCGCCGGTAGAAACCACTCCCGGCAGAACTTGAACGGCACGTACCAAATCCGGCTCGCCGCCGATGGAAAACGTTTGAATGTTCTTGGCAGACAAATTAATTTGTGCAGTCATGACCTTACCTTGTGCCTCTTGGCGCTTGGCGGTTACGTTTGCGTCCTTTAATACCGTAGATTCTTCCTCCAAATAAAACGTTTCCGAGGGCACTTTACCGACGCGGAGAACAACCCTTCGTGCGGCTTTTGAATAACCAAAATACTGAACCTCCAGCGTGTATTCGCCAAAAGGCAATTGATTGAACTGAAAATAGCCATCCTTGTTGGTGGAGACCAATCCACCTTTGGGAAGCACTTTTACGGAAACCCCCTCCAGCGGCAATTGCGTGGATTTTTCAAATACATAGC
>CAYXHJ010000060.1:0-8617 GCA_964464855.1 uncultured Owenweeksia sp.
CGGCACCCCGACGCTGCCGGGAGGGCGGGCGGGCAGCGTCACGGCGTCGGTGCGTTGGGACGCCCCCAACAAACGCGTGGTGGTGGAACACTGCGCGCCGCGCGGCGGCGAAGCCGCCGACGGCGCGCCGGACTTCGGTTCCTTCGGCCCGGACCTCACCTACGACGTTTTGGTGTTCAAAAACGGCAAATGGACCGTGCAAGAAAACGTCGACCTGCGCAGTCCTGTACGCCCCACCCGGAGCATCCGCGAGCCCCAAGACGGACTGCGTCCTGCCCCCACCGAATAGATCCCGCCCTCCCGTCCAAATTCCTACCTTTGCACCAACCCTTTTTGTCATGAAACACAACTTTTCCGCCGGCCCCTGCATCCTTCCGCAAGAAGTCCTCACCGGTGCGGCCGACGCCGTTCGCGAATTCGCCGGCATGGGCCTTTCGTTGATTGAAATCAGCCACCGAGACAAAAACTTCGTGTCCGTAATGGACGAAGCCATGGCGTTGAGCTTGGAACTGATGGGCTTGGGAGACGACTACGCCGCCCTCTTTCTGCAAGGCGGAGCCAGCCTGCAGTTTGCCATGGTTCCCTTCAACCTCATGAAGGCCGACGGCGGTCACGCGGCCTACCTGGAGACCGGCACCTGGGCCACCAATGCCCGCAAAGAAGCGCAAGGTTTTGGCAAAGTCACCGTGGTGGGCAATTCGCAAGACCGCAACTTCAGCTACATCCCCAAGGGGTACGCCATTCCGGACGACGCGCAGTACTTCCACACCACCAGCAACAACACGATCTACGGCACGCAAATGCAGGAAATTCCGCATTTTGCCCACGGTTGGAACGTGTGCGACATGTCGTCGGACATCTTCAGCCGTCCGCGTCCCTTCCATCAATTTGACCTCATTTACGCCGGAGCGCAAAAGAACATGGGTCCCGCCGGCGCCACCCTTGTGGTGGTGAAAAAAGACATCCTGGGCCAGTCCGGACGTTGGATTCCCACGATGCTGGACTACGCTACCCACATTAAGGGAGAATCCATGTTCAACACGCCTCCCGTATTTTCCGTGTACACCTCCCTCCTCACCCTGCGTTGGCTCAAGGCCAACGGCGGCGTGGCTTGGGCGCACCAACGCAATTCCGAAAAAGCAGCCCTGTTGTACGGAGAAATAGACCGCAATCCTTTGTTCCACGGAACGGCCGCGGCGGAAGACCGCTCCCACATGAACGCTTGCTTTTTGCTGCACGACGAAGCCGCGCACCAAGCGCGCTTTGACGCTTTGTGGAAGGAAGCCGGCGTGGTGGGCATCAACGGCCACCGCTCCGTGGGCGGGTACCGCGCCTCCATGTACAACGCTTTGCCGCTGGAAAGCGTGCAGGTGTTGGTGGACTGCATGCGCGAACTTGAGCGCACCGCCTGATTTCCCGCACCGCCGATTTTCCCTCGTTTGATTCCCGACTAACCGCTTCGCATTCCGCATGAAAATCCACGCCAACGACGGCATGTCCCCCGCGGGCATCGCCCGCTTGCAATCCGCAGGACACACCGTAGACACCACCAAAGTTGCTCAAGAACAACTGATTGACTACTTAAACAGCAACGCCATCGACGCCTTGGTGGTGCGTTCTGCCACGCAGGTTCGGCAGGCTTTGATTGATGCGTGCCCCGGTTTGAAGGCCGTGGGCCGCGGCGGCGTAGGCATGGACAACATCGACGTGGACTACGCGCGGAGCAAGGGCGTGGCGGTGTTCAATACCCCCGCGGCCAGCTCACAATCCGTTGCGGAGTTGGTGTTTGCACATCTGTTTGGACTGGTGCGGTTCTTGCACGACTCCAACCGCCAGGTTCCCTTGGAAGGCGATCAACGCTTTGAAGCCCTTAAAAAGTCCTACGCTTCTGGGATTGAATTGCGCGGTAAAACCCTGGGGATCATTGGCTTTGGTCGCATCGGACGCGCCGTGGCGCAAATGGCGTTTGGACTGGGCATGCGCGTGTCTGCCTTTGACCCCTACGCCACCGACGGTTCCGTGTTGGTTTCCTTTGCGGACGGCCAGAGCCTGAACTTTCAAGCGGACCTGATGTCCTTGGCGGAGGTGCTGAGCACCAGCGATTTTGTGACGCTCCACGTGGGAGGCAAAAACCAAGTTTTAGGCGCCGCGGAATTGGCGCAAATGAAGCCCGGTGCCGTCCTGATCAACGCCGCCCGCGGCGGAGTGGTGGACGAGGTAGCCCTGCTGCATGCGCTGGACCACGGCCCCTTGGCCGCTGCCGGTTTGGACGTTTTTGTGGACGAACCCACGCCGGCCGTTCAGGTGCTGATGCACCCCAAGGTGAGCCTTACCCCACACATTGGCGCCGCAACCCTGGAAGCCCAAGACCGCATTGGCGAGGAATTGGCGGACCAAATCATCGCTCTCGCGAACGCATAACGTGGCTCAGCTGCTTCCGTTTGCTGCGGTTCGCCCGCCGCGCTCTAAGGCCGGATTGGTCTCCACGCGTTCGTACGTCTCGTACACGCCGGAACACTTGCGCGGAAAGCAAGCAACCAACCCCTTTTCGTTCCTGCACGTCATTCACCCGTTGCATGCGGACGGTCTTCGCGGCCAAGCGCACCAGGAGGCCGTTCGCTCCGCGTACGAATCCTTTTTGGAGCGCGGCTACCTGACCCGCGAACGCGACGAAGCCTTTTGGATTTACCGCCAAGAATCGCCCGACGGCCACCGCACCACCGGAATTCTGGGCTTGGTTCCCACCGCTGATCTGCAAAACGGAACCGTGAAGGCGCACGAAAAAACGCTTTCCAAGCGGGAGGACCTCTTTGCGCATTATTTGAGCACCGTCGGATTTCATGCGGAGCCCGTCTTGCTGGCCCACCAACCCGTCCCAACCTTAAACGAGTGGTTGGAACGACGGTGTTTGGAGCGTCCGGAGGCGGAATTTGCCACCGCAGACGGGACGGAACACGCGTTGTGGCTGGTCAACGCCCCCCACGAGCAGGCGGAAATCAACGCCCTCCTCGCCCCCATTGACGCCTTGTACATTGCGGACGGCCACCACCGCTGCGCTTCCTCCGCCCGTTTGGGCAACGAATCCGCCGGCGTTTTGGCCTTTGTACTGGCCAACGACCAGTTGGTGATTCGCCCCTTCCATCGGGTGGTGCACGCCGGCGCTCCCAATCCGGAGGCCTGGGAGGCCCTGCACCGGGTGGCAGAAGTTGCCCCGTGCGCCGAACTTCCCGAAGAACTGCCCACCGGTGTTCTCTGTATTTCCCACAACAACCAGCACTGGAAAATCACGCCGCACGTGCAACCCGCATTGGACGTGGACTGGTGCTCCGACGCTTTGCTCGGTCCTTTGTGGGGCATTGCGGATCTGCGCACGGACAAGCGCTTGTCCTTTGTACCGGGTACCGCAACTTTACCGGAGTTCGCCCGCAACCAAGATCCTGCAGACTGGTGGATTGGATTGGCGCCCACGCCGTGGACGGCGGTGGAACAGGTGGCGGACCGCGGAGCCAGCATGCCGCCCAAAAGCACGTACATCGAACCCAAACTCCGCAGCGGAGTTACTCTATATGCTTGGAAATGAGTTCTATATCAGATAACCTGACGCAACTGCGCGGCCAACTCCCTCCGGAGGTTTTGTTGGTGGCCGTGTCCAAAACCAAGCCTTTGGAGGACCTCCAAACCGCGTACGACGCCGGCCAGCGGGATTTTGGCGAGAATCGCGTTCAGGAAATGGCGGAAAAACACGCCGCCCTGCCTCAAGACATTCGCTGGCACATGATTGGCCACGTGCAAACCAACAAAATCAAGGACTTTGTTTCGTGGGTGCACTTGGTGCACGGGGTGGACCGATTGAAGGTATTGGAGGTGCTTCAAACCGAAGCCGCCAAAGCCGGCCGCACCGTGGACGCCTTGCTTCAGGTGCACATTGCGCAGGAAGAGACCAAATTCGGATTTTCCTCAGAAGAGCTGATTCCCCTCATGACCCGCGCGGCTCTGAGCGCCTACCCCAACGTGCGCATCCGGGGCTTGATGGGCATGGCCAGCTTTACCCCGAACCAGCAGCAAGTAGCCCGTGAATTTTCCGGGTTGCGCTCCTTGTTTTTGGCCGGAAAGGAGCAACTGGGCTGGGATCACTTCAACACCTTGAGCATGGGCATGAGCGGTGACTGGCCCATTGCGGTTGCCAACGGCAGCACCCTCATTCGCGTGGGAAGCGCCTTATTTGGAAGCCGATGAGCACGTTGTACGCGGTCATTGATGTAGAAACCACCGGCGGAAAGGCCGGCGAGGAAGGCGTTACAGAAATTGCCGTTTTCCTGTTCGACGGGCACGAAATCGTGGACCAGTTCATCACGTTGGTCAACCCCGAGCGCCCCATCCAACCCTTTGTGCAGCAGCTCACGGGCATCACTCCCAAGATGGTGGCGCGCGCGCCCAAGTTCCCGGAAATTGCCAAGCGTTTGGTGCAAATGACCGAAGGAGCTGTTTTTGTGGCCCACAACGCCCCGTTTGACTACCGCATGATTCAGGATGAATTTGCGCGTCTGGGCTACGACTACGAGCGCAAAACCCTGGACACCATTCCTTTGGCCCGACGACTGATACCCGGCCTGAAATCCTACGGTTTGGACGCCCTCTGCACGGCCCTCAACATCAGCAACACCAGCCGCCACCGAGCGGACGGCGATGCGCGCGCCACGGTGGAACTGCTGCGCATTCTCCTGGCCAAGGACCGGGAAAAGAGCATCGAAGGATTGGCCATCGACCAATCTTTGGGCGTGCGCGGAGACCACAAATTCACGCAACAAATCAAGCAGTACCGGGACACCACCGGCGTTTACTACTTGTACAACGCGCAAGGAAAAGTGCTGTACGTGGGGCAGTCGGACCGACTCCGGAACAAAATTGACCGACACTTTCTGGCCACCAACGAAAAAGCCGAAGCGCTCCAAAACGAGGTGGCCGCGGTTCAAGTGGAGGAAACCGGCTCGTGGACGCTGGCCAAGATGCTGGAAAACCTGGCTTTGAAGCAGTTGCGACCTCCGTACAACAAACCCAAGGATCGCTACAATTTGGGGACCGGCCTGTATTGGGTACCGTCCGAAGACGGATCCAGCGGAACCTTTGACGTTCGCCCCATCCACAACCACAAACCGCGTGTGTACGTGCAACGAACCGGCCACGGTCGGGATTGGGCGGCCGCTTGGGAAGCGCACATTCGTCCCAATCAAGCTACGTGGACGGAAGACGAGGCGTGGGAATCCCTACTGGAAATGACGCTTCCCGCCCGCGCCTTGGTCTTGGACAAAGGCCGCCGCACGGGCGAAACCACCGTGTTTTGGGTAGAAAACCGAACGCTTGTGGGCTACGCCTGGGTGCAGCTGGCCTCCCACATTCAACCCAACGACGTCTTGCGCAACCAACTCACGGAACTCCCGGACAGCAATTACCTCATGGGGTTGCTGTTGGACGGTGTCCGGTGGGGCGGACTGGAAGTGCGCAGTTGGTAAAAAAAACCGGCGCACTCCCTGAGGTGTGCGCCGGCCGTATGCCTTGCTGTCTGTCCGGATTTTCTACACGGGGTACCTCAAAAGGCAAACCCCATGTCCACCACCAATTGATTGACGCGGTTGTCCGACGGAATGACGATGTTCCCCGGCAGCGTGATGTTGGAGGTGTAGGAGGTTAGGTTCCCCTCGTAGCGCACGTTCAATTGAACTTTTTTACCCAATTGCAGGCCAACGCCGGCTTGGGCACCCCAGGTACCGGAAGTTTGCGGATCAAAATTCCGGAAATCGTCCAAAGAATTCACGTTGGCGCTCCACACCGGAGCCACAAAAGCACGCAAGAAACCCAATTTCACGCCCACTTGAACGGGAAGGTCCACGCGGCTCACGGGGTTTGCCACGGCGGCACCGATTTGGCCCTGACCGTCCGTAAAGGTTACCTCGTGGGACAAGCGCGTGTACACCAACTCCGGCTGAACGTACACCATCAAGACCTTCAGGCGTGCGTACAAACCGGCGTGCCAGCCCCCCGTTCCCACGGCGTCAACTTCTTGCCAGTTTTGGGGCAGGTTTGCGGGGTCAATTTGGGATTGGATGGCTCCGTAGTTGGCGCCAATCAAGCCTCCGTATTGAAAAACTTGCGCTTTCGTTGCGGCGGAACCGGCGGTCAGTACCAAAGCGGCTAATGCAAATTTCAATGTAGTTTTCATGGCTCTTGGTTTAGGGTTTCCTATAAATTTACGCAAAAAGAACGCACGGCTGATTCCAGCACCCGTTCTTCTTCGTTCAACGCAGCCTTTACAAATTTCTTGCCCGTCATCCGCTCGTACAACGCGATGTAGCGTTGGGTGATTTCTGCAATGAACGACTCCGGCAATACCGGGGGGACCTGTCCTTCTTGCCCTTGGAAACCATTTGCGATGAGCCACTGGCGCACAAATTCCTTGGACAGTTGCTGTTGGGGCTCGCCGGCTGCTTGGCGCGCTTCGTACCCGTCGGCTTCAAAATAGCGACTGGAATCGGGGGTGTGAATCTCGTCGATCAAGACCACGGTGCCGTCCGGTAATTTGCCGAATTCGTACTTGGTGTCTACCAAGATGAGTCCGCGCTCGCGTGCCATGGCTTGGCCGCGCGCAAACAGCGCTCGGGTGTACGCCTCCAACTGCAGGTAATCCGATTCAGACACCACGCCGCGCGCCAAAATATCCTCGCGCGAAATGTCTTCGTCGTGGGAGCCCAAGGCGGCTTTGGTGGTGGGGGTAATGATGGGTTCCGGCAGGGCGTCGGACTCCCGCAAACCTTCCGGAAGCGCAACGCCGCACAGGGTTCGTCCGCCGGACGCGTACGTACGCCAAGCGTGGCCGGAGAGGTACCCGCGGATCACCATTTCCACTTTGAATGGAACGGCTTTGTACCCCACGGTCACCAAGGGATGGGGAGACCCCAATCGCCAGTTGGGGACGATGTCTGCCGTCGCTTCCAAAAAATGACCGGCCATTTGGTTCAAAACCTGCCCTTTGTAGGGGATGGGTTGGTCCAAAACAACGTCAAATGCGGAAAGTCGGTCCGACGCCACCACCGCCAACAAACCGTTTGGAAGCGTGTAGACGTCGCGCACTTTACCGCGGTAAAAATCCAATTGGCCGAGTTGGAGCATTGTGAGGGGGTTTCGGGTGAAACGGGTTAGTTTTTGTTGGTAGATTCGGCAGAAGAAGGCACCTCGGCAGCCGTGCGCCGTGCTTCGTCCAGCCGGTCGTAGGCCGCAATAATTCGACGAACCAAAGGATGGCGAACGACGTCGCGCTCGTTGAGGTCCACACGGGCGATTCCCGGGATGCGGTCGATGATTCGGAGGGCTTCCGGCAAACCGCTGGGGACTTGGCGGGGCAAATCGCGCTGGGAAGGGTCTCCGGTGATGATGAACCGGGCGTTGCGGCCCATTCGGGTCAGAAACATTTTGATCTGGGCAGGCGTGGTGTTCTGGGCCTCGTCCAGGATGACGAAGGCGTTGTCCAACGTGCGGCCGCGCATGAACGCCAAAGGCGCAATTTCAATGGTTTTGTTCTCCAAATACAGCGCCAAGCGCTCCGCGGGAATCATGTCCCGAAGGGCGTCGTACAACGGTTGGAGGTACGGATCCAATTTTTCTTTCATGTCCCCGGGCAAAAAACCCAGGTTCTCCCCGGCTTCCACCGCCGGACGCGTCAGCACAATGCGGCGGACTTCTTTGTTTTTGAGGGCCCGCACGGCCAGCGCCACCGCGGTGTAGGTTTTTCCGGTTCCAGCCGGTCCCAAGGCAAAGAGCATGTCGTTTTCCTGCAGGGCTTCCACCATTTTGCGTTGGTTGGCGGTGCGCGCTTTCACCAGAATTCCGTGCACCCCGTGCACAATCACTTCGTCGTGCGCGGCCAACTGATGCAGCACCTGCGGGCCGGTCTCCTGCACAATGCGGTCCAGCTGATCCTCCGTGAGCACCTGAAAACGCTGCACGTGCAGCACAATGAGGTGGAGTTTTTCCTCAAATTGGGCCACGTCGTGCGGATCGCCGGTCAATTTGACGTCGTTTCCCCGGGCAACCACCTTGACTTTGGGGTAGAAACCGCGCAGCTGATTCAAGTACGCGTTGTGGGCGCCGAACACCGCTGCGGGGTCGACATCTTCTAGGGAAATAGACTTCTCAATCAAGGGGGAATCGGTACCTTTATGCACGCAAAAGTACGGCATCCCCATGATAACCCTCACCACGGATTTTGGACCCAAGGACCCCGACGGCGCCGCCCTGCGCGGAACCGTTTGGCGGGAGATGATCCAGTTGGGTTTTTCCGTGCCGGTGGTGGACATCACGCATGCCGTCCCTCCCCGCAATCACGTGGACGCCGCATACATCGTTCGGTTGAGTTATCCGCACTACCCCAAAAACTCCGTACACGTGGTGCTGGTGGACAGCGCCCCGTCTGCAGACGTTTTCCCCATTGCCTACCGCGCGGACGGCCACTTTTTTGTGGGCATGAACCACGGAGGCATGGCACTGATTCGGCCCGACGTCCTCCCGGAATCGCTGGTGCGGTTGCACGCTCCGGAGGGAAGTAAACACCCCTCCGAGACCGTTG
>CAYXHJ010000061.1:0-8523 GCA_964464855.1 uncultured Owenweeksia sp.
GGGGCAAAGCAACTGGGAGACAGAAGGACTGGCAGTTCCCATCTTGCCCGCAGGACGGTACTGGGTGGAATGGATTTTACCCGACGGCACCCTCGTACGGCACGGGGTGGGCATCCGCTAAAATGCATGCCCACTGGCGACAGCCAGCTGTAGCATGATGTGAAAACGAAAAAAGGGCGCCTCCTGCGAGGCGCCCTTTCTCTTTCTGTACGGTGCGGTTTTTATCCACCGTGGTGCCGACCGCGACCGCGACCGCGTTGCGGATGTTCCGAACGATGCACCCGCGAGCGCACGTCCAATTCATCCAACAACTGACGGTACAGGTCCTCGTTGTGGTCTTCGTCGATCAACAACAAACCTGCTGGGGTGAGGTCTGCATTGGTGATGTCCAACGCATCCAATGCCGAAGCCAAAGGAAGATAAACCTGCAAATTCAAAAGGACGGTAGAATCAATGGCGATCCCGGTGCTGTCCCGATAGCGAACCCGAAAAGAACGATTGACCGTAAATCGAAACGGAGTTCCGTCCAAAGTTCCCGTGACCTTCAGAACCGTCGTGTCTTCGTGATGTTCCCCAAAGTCAATGCGCAGACCTTCGTAAACACCCACCGGAATCGCGGCGGTTGGAAACGCCGGCGAAGACAACCCGGTCAGCAGGTCTACCGTGTACGAACCTTGTACATCCAGACGCTCTGTGGTGGTATCGTCGCAATTGGGCACGAGGCCCACGCGGGTTACCCAGGCTGTGGCCGTGTCCAATACCACCGATTGGGTCTTGCCCGTTCGAGCGTCGGTTTGTACCGACACTTGGTATCCCGTGATGCGCTCTGTTCCAATGTCCGAGGAACATGCGGTTGCAGCGGCCAGGCCCAGCCCGACGGCCAACAAATGCAGGGGAGTTTTCATACTGATTGTGTGAACTTTAAACGATTAACGCAAAAATCGAGCCTTTCGTACTTGATTGCTGGTGCCATTGTAGGTAGGAACTTTGAAAAAGCCTGCGAATTATCAGAATTTCTCCCGCCAATCTTCCCGACCTTTGAACCATGACGGATTTGGATATTGCACGCGCGGCGCAGCCGCGCGCCCTCTCGGAAGCAGCAGCCCGCATCGGCATTCCCGCGGACGCCCTGGAATACTACGGCAAGAACAAGGCCAAGATGCCCCTGGAATTGCTGAATCCTCAGCGCGAAAAACAAGCGAATTTGGTGCTGGTAACGGCCATCTCCCCCACCCCCGCGGGCGAGGGAAAAACCACCGTCACGGTGGGCTTGACGGACGGTTTGGCCCACATAGGACTGCGCAGTGCCGCAGCGCTGCGCGAGCCCTCTTTGGGACCCGTTTTTGGCATCAAGGGCGGCGCCACGGGAGGTGGGCATTCGCAAGTGATTCCCATGGAAGACATCAACCTGCACTTCACGGGTGATTTTTCCGCGGTGGAGAAGGCCAACAATCTTTTGGCCGCGTTGATCGACAACAACTTGCAGTCCAAAAAACGTTCCTTGCGTTTGGATCCCCGCACGATTTCGTGGAAGCGCGTGATGGACATGAACGACCGTGCCCTGCGCCAGATTGTGCTGGGATTGGGCGGTAAAAACGGCGGGGTGCCGCGCGAAGGCGGGTTCAACATCACGGCGGCGTCGGAAATCATGGCCATTCTGTGCCAAAGCCAAAGCCTGGAAGACCTGAAGGAGCGCATGGGGCGGATTTACGTGGGCGATACGTGGGACCGCGAGCCCGTTTATGCGTCCATGCTGAACGCGCAAGACGCCATGACGCTGTTGATGAAGGACGCCATCCGTCCCAACTTGGTGCAAACTTTGGAAGGCAATCCCGCCATCCTCCACGGCGGTCCGTTTGCCAATATTGCTCAGGGAACCAACACGTTACTGGCCACGCGCATGGCGCTGAGCCATGCGGATTGGGTGGTGACCGAGGCCGGCTTTGGGGCGGACCTGGGTGCGGAAAAATTCATGCACATCAAGGCCCGCGCCGCGGGCTTGCGCCCGCGCGTGGCCGTATTGGTAGCCACGGTGCGCGCCCTGCAGTACCACGGCCGCGGTGATCTGGCGGCCGGTCTGCCGAACTTGGAAAAACACGCCGAAAACCTACTGTCTTTGGGCTTGCCGGTGGTGGTGGCCCTCAACGCCTTTGCGCAAGACAACCCCGCAGACTACGAATTGGTGCGCGCGGCCTGCGATAAACTGGGAGTTGGTTTTGCCGTTTCCCGCGCTTGGGCCCAAGGGGGTGCCGGCGCGGCAGATTTGGCCCGTGCGGTGGTGGACGCCGCCCAAACACCCGAAAAACCGGTGAATTGGTTGTACGACCGGGACGCCCCTTTGAAATCCAAAATTGAGCAGATTGCTACCCGTTGGTACGGTGCGGCCGACGTGGCCTACACGCCACAGGCGTCGAGCCAACTGGACCGTCTGACGGCGCTGGGCATGGGCTCCTTCCCCATTTGCATGGCCAAAACGCAAAAAAGCTTGTCCGACGATGAATCCCTTCTGGGCCGACCCACCGGTTTTACCCTGACGGTTCGCGAAGTGGAAGTTGCGGCCGGCGCGGGCTTTGTGGTTCCCATCACCGGAGCAATGATGCGCATGCCCGGCCTGCCGGAGGTGCCCGCCGCGGAAGGCATGACCGTTGCGGCCGACGGCACGGTGAGCGGGTTGTTTTGAGTGGCGTTTCTCCGCTCATTTGCAAAAACCCGTAAACAATAAGTTTGGCATGCACTTTTTGCCAAAAGCAAGTATTTAGGTTGTGCGCAGCAACGACGCGTCGGGCCAAAAAATCGGTACCTTGGCAGGGTGAAGCACAAAGATATACTCCTGGGCCTGGCGGCCGCAGCGCCCTTGACCGGGTGCAACGCGGCGCGCGTGGTCGCCCCGCTGGACGCGGGCGAATGGCGCGTGGGCGGCGCTTTGGGCGGTCCGCAAATCAATTCGGATCGACTCCCCTTGATCTCCGTCTATACGGCGCACGGCGCTACCGAAAAACGCACGGACTACGTGGGTCTGCAGGTGGTCAGTGCTGCTTTTCAAACCCTGCACCTGGACGCCGGTAGCTTGCGTCGGGTGAGTGCCGGCGGCGGAATGGGCAGTTGGAAACCGGAAGTGAACGCCTTTGGTGGCGGCACGCTTTTGGTGGGTTTCCGCGACGGCGCTACCCGTATTTACCCCAACGCCGGGCTCCACACCGTTTGGTCCCTTCCGTTGGGCTTCAAACCCTATGCCGGCACGGACCTCTGGATAGACCCCACCTACCGATTGGCCGAATTCAGCCAGGGCACCTTGCTCCACCCCAATTTGCACGGGGGACTTCGGTGGATTGGAAAACACCTGGAAGCTGGAGTAGAGGCCAAGTGGCTGAATCCCACACGAACGTTCATGGTGCCGCAGCAAACCGTCCCCACCTTTCTGGGCACGGGTGCGCGCGGACTTTATTTCACCTTAGCCTACCGCATCCCATGATCCGACTGTTCCCGTCCTTGCGCACCGCGGCCGCCGTGGCGGCCGCGTCCGCTTTCCTACTTACCAGCACGGGGTGCGACGTAGACTTGGCCTTGTTGCGCGGAGCGCCCGAGCCCTATAACTTTCCAGCAGGTGATCCGTCGGACCCGTACTACGTGGAACCGGCCAACATCCACCAAATGGACCTGCAATCCCTGGCGGACGCGGCCAACAACGTTCCGGCAGCCACGTTGAAAGGGTTGTACGTGGGCAACCCGGCGGACATTGCCACCGACACGGTGATTCTCTATTTGCACGGCAACGCCAACTCCATGAACGCATTCTGGAACGCGCTGCGTCAGATGGCCAACCTCGGCGGGCGCCATCGGTACGGCGTGATGTGCTACGACTACCGCGGATTTGGCAATTCGGAGGGACCGTCAACCGGTACCGCCAGCATGCGCCAAGACCTGCACGCGGCTCTGCAGTGGCTGAAAGACCGCGGCCTAACCAGCGACCGACTGGTGGTGTTTGGCAACTCCTTGGGCACGCTGCCCGGCGCTCAGGAAGCCGGCGAACAGGGCGGTCCGCTGAAGATTGACAAGTTGGTTTTGGAGTGCCCGCAGTCCAATTCGGACGCCTTCTTTCAGGATGCGGTGGGCCTGAGCGTACCGTCCTCGCTGGCCACGGACTACGATTTTGACGTGGACGGCAACATGGCGCGCTATCCGGGTGCTTTGCTGTGGATGCACGGAATGGACGACGACGTGGCGCCCATCGACAACGCCAAAAATTTATACGCAGCGCACCAAGGGCGCTTTAAGCGCGCGCACCTGCTGGCGGGCGTGGGCCACAACGTGCGGGGCGGCTGGGGAGCTCAAAACTGGGGCGACGCCATTTTGGATTTTGTGGCGCGGGTTAATTAATCTATATTTGTAACTGAAAGTTAGTTGCAATGAGTCGTGCCGATAAATTACTCCGGCGGCTTCGTAGCCGGCCGAAAGATTTTACCTGGGACGAATTGGTAACTGTACTTTCAGGCTTCGGTTTTGAACTTTTTCGAGGAAGCGGTTCTGCGCGTAAATTCATACACCCCGACGGGCAAGTCTTGATTCTACACGAACCTCATCCGCAGAAAACGCTCAAACGCTGGGCTATCGATTATGTTCTCCGAGAAATCTCCAAAAGACATGGCTAAAAATCTCGTGTACAAAAACTACGAAGCCGAAGTTAACTACAGTGCGGAGGACGACGTACTGTATGGTCGTGTTCTAGGAATAAACGACTTAGTTGCCTTTGACGGTGAATCGTTAACCGAACTCAAAAAGTCGTTCCAAGAGGCTATCGAGGCCTATCTGGAAACATGTGCGCATATGGGGAAACAACCAGAGAAGTCCTACAAAGGAGTTTTCAATGTTCGGATTAACCCAGAATTGCATCGAAAACTTGCCATCCGCGCGCAGCAGGAGCATACAACCCTGAACAAGTTGGTTGAGCGTTCACTGGAGGAGTCAATGGGGACCGTTTAACTCGGTTGACTTTCCAACAACCGCTCCACATCGGCTGCGAGGGAAGCTGGCTGGCTGGTGGGGAAAAAGCGCTTGACCACTTGGCCGTTGCGGTCCACCAAAAACTTGGCAAAATTCCATACGATGGTGCCGCCCAAGATGCCCTTTTTGCGGGCTTTGAGGTGTTGGTACACCGGATGCGTATTGGGGCCGTTGACGTCGATCTTGGACATCATGGGAAAGGTTACGCCGTAGTTGATGAGGCATCCTTCCGAAATGGCTTGGGCGTTGCCGGGCTCCTGCTGGCCAAATTGATTGCAGGGAAATCCCAGAATTACCAGGCCGCGGTCCTTGTAGGTGCGGTACAGGGCTTCCAGCCCTTCGTACTGGGGCGTGAGGCCGCACTTGCTCGCGGTATTGACCACCAAAACCACCTTTCCGCGGAGTTGGTCGAAGGAAAAGGGTTGACCTTGCAAGGTTTCTGCAGACAGGGCGTAAAAGGAGTTATCGGACATAACCGATTAACGCTTGGGGCGGGGGATTGTTTCGGTTAATTTTGCGCCCTCACCCTACTTGCTGCCCCATGACCACAACTCCCCACTGGTTGGAACGCTCCGCTTTGTTGCTGGGGGATGACGCCTTGGCGCGGCTGCAGGCCGCGCACGTATTGGTGGTGGGCCTCGGGGGCGTCGGGAGTTTTGCGGTGGAATTTTTGGCGCGGGCAGGCGTGGGCCGTTTGACCTTGGTGGACGGGGACGTGGTGGATCCCACCAACCGAAACCGACAACTCCAGGCGTTGTCCAGCACCCACGGTCAAAAGAAAGCGTGGTTGATGCGGGACCGCGTTTTGGACATCAACCCGGAACTCCAGGTGACGGCCATCGACTCGTTTTTGGAACCGGAAGCCATGCGGGAATTGCTCCTGAGCCAGCCGGTGGATTTTGCCCTGGATTGCATCGACTCCGTTCAACCCAAGCTGAATTTTCTCGTTACGGCCCTTGCTGCACAAATTCCCTTTGTCAGCGCCATGGGCGCCGGGGGTAAGGTGGATCCGGAGCAAATCAAGGTGGGTCGACTGGACCGCGTGCAAAACTGCCCGTTTGCGGCCCACGTGCGCAAACGATTGCGTCGGGAATACGGCATTCAACCCAAGTTCAGTTGCGTTTTTTCCACAGAACTACCCGATAAAGCGTCCGTTGCCCTGACCGACGGCACCAAATTCAAAAAGTCCTACTACGGCACCAGTGCCTGGATTCCTGCGGCCTTTGGCTTGCACGCGGCCGCCTATGCCGTGCGGAAGTTGGCGTCGGTTTGAATCGACCGCTCTAAGGCCGAGCAAAACCGGGCACTACAGAAAAAAACTGATTCGAGCGCATCCAGGAAGCGCATTCCGTGCGCACCGATGCCGAGCCTATACCGTTGGACGCACCTGTTCCGGGCGCAGCCCTACAGGCGAGTCCTCATGCGATTACTTCTTGTTGCTCTTCGTAGCGTTGTTCAACCAAGCATACACGAGGCCTGCAATCATCACAATGCCCACGATGCCGGCCACCAATACGTAGGCCTTGCCGCTTTTTTCGTACCAGTAGGTCAACGCGCCAAGATACGAGAACCACAAAATGGCCCAAACGCCCCAGGGCACTTTTACCACGGACTTCTTCACCTTCTCCGCCTTTTCGCGGGTCACCAACCGGTCCAAAGCATCCTGCAAATCCTTGCCGTACGCGGGAACCACTTCGGTGGTGCCGTCCTCGTTCAGGATGGTCACTTCGTACTTCAAATACTCCGGAAAAGACTCGGAGGTCTTGCGGTACTTCACTTCGATGGCCTTGCGCTTCATGCTGTTGGGGGTTGTTTTTGTGCCGTGCAAAGGTACGGCCCGACGGTCGGTCGGGAAAGTCTAAAAGGTAAATTAAACGTTTACAGAGGTTTAACGAATCTGGTAGCGCACGATGACCACGCCGGAAGCTCCAGCACCGCCGTTGGCTTCTGCGCCACCACCGCCACCGCCTCCACCACCGGAGTTGGCTGTTGCGTTTCCGCCCGCTACATTATCTGAATTACCTCCAGCTCCACCGCCTCCGGCACCCGGAGCACCCACGGTGCCGGATTGCCAACGTCCGCCGGCACCACCGCCAGCGTAATAGCTGGACGTACCGGTAATGGACGATTGTTTTCCGATCCCACCAGCGCCAGAAGTTCCGGTAAACGACGCACCCGTGCCTATGCCACCGGCACCGCCGGCGCCGCCTCCACCACCGCCGTTACCCGCCGTGGCATCTGTACTGCCGATTCCACCAGCATATCCTTGTGCTGCGTTCGCTGTAGCGGCCCCTGCAGGATTTGCATTCCCTGCTCCGCCGCCACCAGAACCTCCCGTGCTGGGGGCATCGGTCTGACCCGTAGCAATACGACCGCCGCCACCACCACCGCCAAGGGCAGTATAGCCAAACAAAGAGCTGTTGGTTCCGCTGGCTCCTCGGCGCTGTGCGCCGGCCGCAATGCCTGAACCACCGGCCCCAACCGTTGCCGTGTACGAAGCTACCGAAGGCGTGTAGGAACCGTCGAGCAGTCCGCCGGCTCCCCCACCACCGCCGTGGTTCTTACCACCTGCACCGCCACCGGCCACAATGAGGTAGTCAAAATTGACCGACTCCAAGACGGATAAGGTTCCGGAAGCTGTAAATCGATGGTACACATACCAATTACTTCCCGATTGGTAGGCCGCGACTTGGTTACCACCCGACGCTTTCAGCACTTCTGTGTTGTCGTTGGCGGCGGCAGACATCGCCTGGTAGGACCAGTTTGCGGTCCATGCACCGCCGGACGTTGGAGTGCCGCCTAAGGTATACGTTATGACCTGCGACGCACCATTGGCCAAGTTGAACACGGTAGACGGAGCGACGGAAGCCACGGTAATTCCCGCACTTCCCGTACCGGAAAGGGTTAAATTACCCACCGCGGGCGCCGGTATTCCGGTAAGGGAAACTCCACTGTTGTTGGTCAAAGTAACGCTGAAGGTATTGCTGCTGGTCATGGCCACGTCCTTGATGGGAATGTGTGCCAAGGTGGGCGTACCCACAGTCAAGCGCTCCGCCAAGGTCTTTACTTCCGCTGTTTTGGTACAGGACAACACCAACTTGGTCCAGGTGGCGCTCAACACTCCGCCCGCTGCTGGCGTGCCGCTCAGGGTGTACGTAACGGTGGTGCTTTGACCGGCTGTAAGGGTTGCGGAGGACGGCGATGTGCTGGTTACGGAGAGGCCCGCCACCCCTGAGAGTACGACGTCGCTGTTTTGGAAGGCAATGGTGGCGGTGGAAAAACTGTTGTTGGTTAGGGTGACGCGGAAACTGGAATTGCTAACCGGAAAACCTGCGGTAAAATTGCCCACCAGGCCATTCGAGGCACAGTCTGCTGCCACTGTTGGTTGTGCGGCCGAGGTCAACGGTTGCCAGGCGGAACCATCAAAATAATGGTAACCTAGCGTTGAGATGTTAGCGGTACTGGCAACCAATCCGCCGGTTAAGTTGGTCACAAAAACCAGAGCACCGGTTTGATTAGCGC
>CAYXHJ010000062.1:0-8380 GCA_964464855.1 uncultured Owenweeksia sp.
TTTGCCAACGATATAACTTGCACCAGCTTGTAACAAGCAAATGACTACCACGCCATACATAGCGATATCCCAACTATCTGATATTTCATGCAACTTTGCCATGAAATAAGGTCCGGTTGCACTTATCGAGTACCCGAATGCTTGCATCATTGTAGAGAGATTTCTGGTCGCTTCTGGGCTGTTTGATTTTAAACCAGCCATCATTAGTGCTAACGGGAAAGCAATTGAGATGCCAATGTTCGAAAGTGAGAGCCAGATAAAAAGCACCCATCCGGTCTGAAGTGTGACCATGAAGAACGAAAGAGCGGTAAATAGCGAAGTTCCGATCAGCATAGCTCTCTGGCTTCCGGATTTTTCAAAGTAATGAGGAAAAATAACTCCGACTGCCGAACC
Organism: uncultured Owenweeksia sp.; assembly: GCA_964464855.1. Lineage (GTDB taxonomy): Bacteria > Bacteroidota > Bacteroidia > Flavobacteriales > Schleiferiaceae > CAMDTE01. Next base: position 394 of record CAYXHJ010000062.1, read on the forward strand.
GATGATTCCCGACAACGAAAGCGCAATTGCAGCGCTACTTAAGGTAAAACCTTTAGTCGTAAGAATAGTTGGAAACCAAGTGGCAGTTGCATAGAAAGTCATTGACTCCAAACCAAAGAAGAGCACTAAGGCCCAAGCAATCGGATTCTTAAATGCTTTAGATCGCCAAAAAACTGGCACTTCAAAACTATCGTTCTGTTTGGAATTATCTTTCTTTAACCACCAATAGAGCGTTGTTAAGGTCGAGATTGCAATCCATGGGAGCATCGACATACGCCAAGAGAGTGAATTTATTTCCGCTAACGGAACAGAAATCGCTACTGATACCGCCGCCGCTAATCCCATTATGGTTACGTAAACCCCTGTTAAGTATCCAGAATCATTAGGGGCGTGTTCTTTTACCCATGCGGGAAGTTCATAGTTCATAACTGCAATTGCTAAACCCATGCAGAGCGCAAAGAAATAAAGCCCAATTAAGCCAGTGGTCGCTCTGCCAATCATTGCGATGGTCAAGGCGGTAAGTGCTAATTTAATAATTCGATTGCTGGAGCCAAGTTTGGCAACTTTCGACATTACTAAACTAGTCGCGGCAAAACAGAGAATTGGCAGCCCCGCCAAAATCGATAAAGCCGAGTTACTTAAATTGAAGTAGTTTTTTAGAATTGGAATCAATGGCCCTACTAAAACTAGGCCAGCGCGCATGTTCAGAGCAGCCAAATAAATTGGCAGGCCAACTCTATTCCTGGAATTAAGCAATTGAATTACTTGTGTGTTCCTTCAAATTTACGCTGCTCTGCCAACCAATCCATTAGCGCGAAGAGCACGCCTGAAATTACAAAGGTAAGGTGAATGTAAATTCTCCACTTAGTTCCGTCATGAACCACGTCTTGCCCGGAAAGTTCTATGAAGTCCTTTAAGAGTTCAATCACTGAAATAGCAACTAAGGATCCGATCAGTTTAATTTTTAAACCGCTGAAATCAATGGTTCCCATCCAATGTGGCCGATCATCTGAATTTCTTGCCTCGTCAATCCGCGATACGAAATTCTCATAACCTGCAAATATCACCATCAGAATCAGATTTGATAGCAAAGTCAGATCAAGTAACGCCAATAGTGCAAGGGTGAATTCATGTGAATCCATATGCCCGATATCTGTGACTAGATGCCAAAATTCCATAAGAAAGCGATAGCCCAGTAATCCAAGCGCGCCAACTAAGCCGACATAAAGTGGCGCCAACAGCCATCTTGATCTAAAAAGGATAACTTCGATTAGGTGTACAACTTTATTCATAATCTTTCCTTACTCCGGCTTTACTCAGGCTTTGCGATGCTTTGGTAGGTAACTGCTGCCATGACGCCACCTAAAATTGGGGCAAAGATATAGAGCCACGCATTGCTCCAATCTCCGGAAATTAGGGCTGGACCAAACCAGCGCGCTGGATTGAGCGCCGCACCTGTGATTGGACCAACTGAGAAAATAATTGCCGTTATCGTCAAACCAATTGGTAATCCGGCCAATTTCGAAATGCTGCTTCGCTTATCAACCGCAACTCCGAAAATTACAAACAGTAAAATTGCGGTGCCGATTACTTCAGCTAGGAAACCGGCGCCAATGGTGGTTTCAGATGCAATTGCAGGTAGTCCATAACCGTTTTCTTTGCCATAGATATAGCAAAGCGCTAACGAGGCAACTGCGGCACCAGACATTTGCGATGCCACAAATATTAGAAATTCCTTTACATCAATTCTCTTTGTTATAAGCATCGCAGCTGAAACTGCTGGATTGAAATGAGCGCCAGAAATTCCGGCTAGTGCAGATACCATGACAAAGATGGCAAGACCGTGAGCAAAAGCCACTCCAATCAAATCCGCTTTTCCAGAAACTATTGCTCCAGCTCCTAAGAATATTAGGGTGAACGTTCCTAGGAATTCTGCAAAAATCTTCTTGCTCATCTGGCTCCTTATAGTTTAGCTAACCAATCTTTATACGATTCTGAGAGCTGCGTGACTTCCTTTAACTGCGTAATCTTCCCACGCTCACCAGATTTGGCAGCGAATAAATCCCTGATTGTTACTTCGTGTTGTGGTTTAAACTCAACACGAATCAAATCCCCTGCTTTAACTTCACCTTCTTCGATGATTCTTAGATATGAACCTGGTCTTAAGGCAGCGGTAAAGTCCTTAATCAAGGTTGGACGATCCCAAAATCCGGCAAAAACTCGACATGGAATTCTTGGTTCAGAGACTTCCAAAAGCACGTTGCCAATCCTCCATCGTTCGCCAATAAGCGCACCATTTACATCAATACCTTCGGTAGTTAAATTCTCACCAAATGCGCCGTTATTAATCTCTACTCCAATTTGGCGCTCCCACCATGGGAAAGGGATGGCGTGCGAACAGCGCGTTTGAAACGCTGGCCCTGCACGCCAACGGGACCCTGCGACTGGGAAAAGGCACTTCACTGCGTGCGGAGGCAACGCACTACACCATGTTGAGTCAGCAGCCGGGCGGATTGACGGACGCAGCGTTGATTGAGGATCCGTCGGTATCGTTGCGCGCTCGGAACTGGTTCGCTACACCTTGGAATACAGCACAGTTGCGGTTGGTGCATGCACTGCCCCACAACGGACGTTGGGAAACCTCGATTTTTGGCACTGCTGCCGCACGTAAAAGCGTGGGATTTTTAGCTCCACTATCCGTTCCAGACACCGTCAACAAGCAAACCGGCGAGTATTCTGCTCGCGAGGTGGCGGTGGATCGCTACGCCTACGCCGCCTTGGAAAGCCGATGGTTGCAACCCGTGGGCCAGCACCTGTTGTCGGCCGGGATTCGCGCGTATTCGGGCACCACCGATCGGCGCCAGAAGGGCAAGGGAACCTCAGGCACTGCCGCAAACTTTGTTCCGATGGGCGACTTTGGAACGCATTTGGTTTTTGGTTCGCAAAGTGCGTCTGTCTTTGCGGAATGGGCCCTGCGTTGGGGGAAATGGTCCGTTGTTCCGGGGCTGCGGGTGGAATCCTTGCGGACCACCGGCGTTGCCCTGCCCAAGAGTCGGGCGGTACCGCTGGGCGGAATTGCACTGTCTCGGAAAGGGCGCGTGGGCGAGGCCTACGCCAATTGGACCCAAAATTACCGACCTCTTTTGTTTTCTGAATTGGGAGCGGCGGCGGTGGACGAAGCCGTTGACCCTTTGCTGAAGGACGCCACCGGCAGCACTTCCGAAGCGGGGTATCGCCTGCGAAGCGGAGGTTGGCAGCTGGACTTTACCGCCTTTCACCTGCGGGTGAACAACCGGGTGGGGCGCATTCTCCAAACGTTGCCGGACGGATCCGAGCAACTTTTGCGCACCAACACTGGGGGGTCCCGTGCGGTGGGCTTTGAATTTTTGGTGGACGGCAACGCCTTTCCCGTCCAATGGAGGCGTTGGGGCGCGCCCGTTTTTGCCTCCGGAACCGTGCAGCAGGTGCACTACACCACCGGACCTTTTGTGGGCAACCGCGTGGAAAATGCACCGAGCCGCTTGGTGCGCGCTGGCGTGGGCGTGGAGCACCGTTGGGGCGCTGAGGAGGCACGCCGCACCGCAAGCCTCCACCTGCAGTGGAGCGCCGTGGGGGATGTTTATACCGATGCCGCCAACACCGAGGCGCCCAATGCCTCCGCAACGATTGGGCGAATTCCCAATTACAACCTCCTGGATATCAGCGCTCAATTCAAACCTAGCCCATCGGTTTACCTCAAAATGGGGGTGCAAAACGCCACCAACGTCCGTTACTTCACGCGACGTGCAGGAGGGTATCCGGGGCCTGGCGCCTTGCCGGGTGATGCGCGCCTGGGTGTGGCAACACTGGGCGTTACTTTTTAAGGATCACCTCAGGAGCTGAAGTCTACCCGCGTAAAGTGGGACGGCAGTACCGCCGTCCAAACGGTACGGTCGTTGGAAGCGCCCGTTTCCGTGGGATCCAAGTCGTTGGTGTGCGGTTCGGAAACCCATGCGGCTGCGGAACGCACCAACTGCACCGGTTGGCCGTCGCACACGGCAGCTGGAGCAACGTCTGGGGAGCCGCCAAATACCCGGAGGCGCACCGAGGAAAACGGTGAAAACGCTTGGCCGACGCACGTTTGGCGCAGCGTCCAACCGGTGGCGGGGTTGGCCTCGGTGGTCCAAGTGCGAAGTTCGTGGGGCAGGGCGGTGCCGGGTTCCGGCACGCCGTCGCCGGCGTCAAAATACCCCTGCGAGCGGACAGTTGCGCCGTCTGCCGGGGCGTACACGTCCAGCACCAATTCTTCTACGGGACGTTCGTGAACGTGCTGCTGCACCGGGTAGCGCGGGATGCACGCGCCGGAGCGAACAAACAGCGGAATGCGGTGCAGGGGCGCCGACACCGGATGTTCTTCCCGGCCCACAAACGTTTGGAAATCTTCCCACGCGTACCAAGTACCCTGCGGCAGGTAGGCGCGCTGCGCGCGCCGGTTGGGCTCCACCACGGGCGCCACCAGCAGGTGTGCCCCCACCAAAAATTCATTTTCTCGGTGGTGGGTTTGCGGATCCGCAGGATCTACCGCCACCAAAGAAACGACCACGGGCGTGCCGTCTTGGGCTTGCTGCCAAAAGGCGGTGTACCAGTACGGAAGAAGGGTCATGCGCAGTTCCAGCGCACAGCGTACCCGAGCCAAGGTGTCCGCGCCAAAGCTCCACGGTTCTTGATCGCCGTGGTGGCCGGAGCTGTGGATGCGGCAGTAGGGATGAAAGGACCCCAACTGCACCCAGCGCACAAAAAGTTCGGCGTCGGGCTGTTCAATGAATCCCCCGATGTCCGATCCCGTGAAGCCCATTCCGGAGAGGTTGAGGCGCTGCACTTGGCGGTTGGCCACGGCGAGGTGTTCCCAGGAGGCGGTGTTGTCCCCGGTCCAGGAGAGCGCGTAGCGTTGGGTGCCACTGAAGGCCGCGCGCGTGAGTACAAAAGGACGTGCATTGGGAGCGTGTTGGCGCAGCCCGTCGTGCGTGGCGCGCGCCATCTGCATGCCGTAGGCGTTGTGGATTTTGCGGTGCGAGCAGGGGTTGCCGTCTGCGTCGTGCCGAACCCCTTCCGGCAACGTTTTGCTGGCAACACCCATCACCGCGGGCTCGTTCATGTCGTTCCAAAGGCCGTGAACACCGGATTCTTGAGCAAAAGCAGCCACGCGGCCGGCCCACCAAGCGCGGGCATCGGGGTGGGTGAAATCCGGGAAGCGGCATTCACCGGGCCACACCTTGCCCGTTACCAGCGCACCGTCGGCCGTGCGCAAGAAGACGTTGCGCTCCAGCCCTTCGGAGTACACCGGGTAGTCCCGGTCTATTTTCACCCCGGGGTCCAGGATGGCGACGGTTCGGATGCCGTGCGCCAGAAGTTCGTTGACCGTGGCTCGGGGCTGCGGGAAACGCTCCGAATCCCACGTGAATACGCGGTACTCGTTCATGTAGTCGATGTCCAAATACAGCGCATCGCACGGGAGGCGGTGGCGGCGGAACGTTGCGGCAAGCTCCACCACTTCGCCGTGGGACGCATAGCCCCATTTGGATTGGTGCAGGCCCAGGGCCCACAGGGGAGGAAGGGGGGTACGTCCGGTTAAGCGGGTGTAGCGGCGCACCACCTCCAGCAAATCCGGTCCGGCAATCAAATAGAGGTTGAATTCGTCGGTGGCGGCGGTGAGGTCCACGGCGTCTGGGCGTCCGGCCCCAAAATCAAAACGGGTGGGGGCGGGGGTGTCCACAAAAACCCCGTAGGCTTTGCCGTTGTTCAACCCAATGTAAAAGGGCACGGTTTTGTACAAAGGATCCGTATCCGCTTGGTAGCGAAAGGCGTCGGTGTTCCAATGCACCAGGCACTGGTCCTTCAAGTTGAGGCGTCCGGCTTTGTCTCCCAGGCCGTAAAAGCGCTCGTTCTTGCTGCTGCGCAAGCCCAGGCCGCAGGTAAAACCGCCGTTTTGAGCGTCCGGCTGCGCGTGGAAACCCGCGTCCGTTTGCACCAGCAGTTCGCCGTCTTCCGTACTCCAAGCCCAAGCCAACCCGTCCTTTTGGACCACCCACTGCGCACCGGCCGAGCGCAAGATTCCTTGCGCAGTATCTTCCGTCCAATGCATCGAAGCTCGGGCTGCTCTTTCCTCCAATGAAGCCCCCGGGTCCAAGGCGTACGAGTGATCCGGAAGCGCTTGACCGTCGGGCGAAAAGCGAAGACGCAAAACACCTTCGTCCACAGCAGAAACGAGCAATTGACAGCCATTTTCGGTGGCGATGCGAACCGTTCCGTTCGCAAAGGCAGCGGTTTTGGTGCGGTTGGGACGCACCGCGGGTTGGTGGCTGGGGGCAGGGTGTACAATCATGGCGTGCCAAGGTACGGAAGGTGCCCCCGGAGCTCCAATACCTCCGTTTGCATTTGCACCTTAACTTTGATCCCTATGAAAAGATTCCTCTCCCTCTTACTCGCCCTGGTTTTGGCATTGCCCACGGCCGTTCGGGCCGACGAAGGCATGTGGCTTCCGCTGTTGATGCAGAAGCTCAACTACCAAGACATGCGCAAGGCCGGACTGAAGTTGTCCGCCAAAGATCTGTACGACGTGAACCACGGCTCCCTGAAGGACGCCATCGTATCCTTCGGCGGATTTTGCACCGGCGAAGTGATTTCCTCGCAAGGTTTGTTGTTGACCAACCACCACTGCGGCTACGACGCTATTCAGACGCATTCCACGGTGGAGCACAACTACTTGGACAACGGCTTTTGGGCCATGACCAAGGAGCAGGAGTTGCCCAACCCCGGTTTGTATGCGGCCTTTTTGGTGCGCATGGAAGACGTTTCCGCACAAATCAATGCCCAGCTGACGGCAGGCATGAGCGAAGACGAGCGCCGCGCTGCCACCGCCAAAGCAGCGTCGGAATTGACCAAAAAAGCAACCGAAGGCACCACCTACAATGCGTCGGTGGAGTCTTTTTACCACGGCAACGAATTTTATCTGTTTGTCTACAACACCTTCAACGACGTGCGTTTGGTGGGTGCGCCGCCCAGCAGCGTCGGTAAATTTGGGGGCGATACGGACAACTGGATGTGGCCCCGCCACACCGGCGATTTCAGCATGTTCCGCGTGTACATGAACGCCGACGGCACCCCGTCCAAAGGCTACGACCCCGCCAACGTTCCTTTGAAGCCCAAGCACCACCTGCCCGTGAGCTTGCGCGGCGTGGAAGACGGTGACTTCACCATGGTTTTTGGATACCCAGGCCGCACCAACCGCTACCTCAGCTCCTGGGGCGTGCAGCAGGCCATCGACAAGTACAACCCCACGGTGGTGACCATTCGCGACGCGAAGCTCAAGACCATGAAGAAGTACATGAATGCCGATAAAAAAGTAGAAATCATGCTTTCTGCGAACTACGCGCAGACGGCGAACTACTGGAAGTACTTCATCGGCCAAACCGAGCAGCTGAAAAACAACAAGGTGTTCGACAAGAAGACCGCTTTGGAAAACCGATTCCGCGAATGGGTGGCGCAAGATCCTGCACGCCAAGCGAAGTACGGCAACACCCTACAGTTGTTGGCCGAATCGTACCAGGAATCAGACCCCACCGTGGTGGGCGATGTGTACGTCAACGAAGCCGGTTTGCGCGGCCCTGCTGCGCCCATGTTGGCTTTAACCGCTTACCGCCGTTTGGCCATGCTGAAGAAAGATGCCTCCGCAGACGATGTAGCCAAATTGGCCGCCTCGTTGAAAGAGGGTGGAGCCAGCTTTTTTGCAGAATTCCATGCGGCATCGGACCAAGAATTGATGGCTGTTTTGTGGGAAATGTGGGCCAAAAACGTGCCCGCAGACCAACTACCGGCCTTCCTGACCAAAGTCAACGCGGAGCACGGTTCGTTTGCGAATTTTGCGGCCAAAGTGTACTCATCGTCTGTGTTTACGGACGCTGCGCGCTACGAGGCCTGGGCGGCCAATCCCACTTTGGCGTCTGTTGAG
>CAYXHJ010000063.1:0-8272 GCA_964464855.1 uncultured Owenweeksia sp.
ACAGTAGGCGTTTGTGCTTGGTGGGTGTGCTCAGCACCTGCAAATACATGCAAGCTGTTGAACATCGCACGTCCCAGACGATTCTTTGGCAACATGCCGCGAACCGCTTCCTCAACAACACGCGTGGGCTTGCGCTTCATTTCGCTCGACGGCGTAGAAAAACGCTGACCACCGGGGTAACCCGTGTAGCGAACGTATTTCTTGTCGTCCATCTTGGCACCGGACAAGGCAATCTTGTCGGCGTTGATGATGATGACGTGATCGCCGCAATTTACGTGCGGAGTGTACGAAGGCTTGTGCTTGCCGCGGATGAGTTTGGCAACCTGAGACGCCATGCGTCCCAAGGTTTGACCTTCGGCATCTACCACGAGCCAATTTTTCGTGACCGTCGCCTTATTGGCGGATAGAGTCTTATAGCTTAACGCGTCCACTGTGTTATGGGTCTTTTTATGGGGCTGCGAAGATACGGAGATTATTTGGAATTTACCAACACTGCCCGGTGCAAAAAATGCAACGGTGCCCGGACCGACGGTTCTTCTTTTGCATTTTCCGCGTTTTTCTTGGGGTTTTCAGGGGTTAAATGGAGCCATCAACCCCGTGACCATTCCTTAGGTATGCCTTTTGATGCCTACCTTCGGACTCCGTTTTGTTCTTGCGTCATTCCTGATCCGTGCTCTACGCTCCTTCTGTTTTTGCTTCTTATTCCTTAAATATGGTATCAACCTCCTCTCGGTTCCGCATCACCGGCCATCGAATTGCTCTGTTCTTCGTTCTATTGTTGGGATGCTTGCAGTTGCAGGCGCAATCCGTTCACCGCTGCGGAACGGACGAGTACCACGCCGCTTTAGCGGGTTTTGAGGACCGTCGGGCACGTACCGACGCCGATATTGCGCAGTGGATCCAACAGAATCCAGGATTGGACCAGTACACCCCGGAGGCCACCTACACCATTCCCGTGGTGTTCCACGTCATGTACTACGATCAGACGGACAACATTTCCGAGGCGCAAATCAACGACGCCCTGATTCGTTTGAACAAGGATTTCCGACGCCTCAACAGCGACGCCGGCCAATTGCGCTCCATCTTTACCGCCCGCGCTGCGGACTTGAACATTGAGTTCGTGCGCGCAAAGGTGGATCCGTCGGGCAAGTGCACCAACGGCATTACTCGAACCCAAACGCCGCTTACCCTGGCCGCGAACAATAATGTGAAAAGCGTTATTGGCTGGGACAACAAAAAGTACCTCAACATTTGGGTGGTTCGGGACATCGACCTCGCCGGAACGCAGCCCGGTGTCGTTGTATTGGGCTATTCTGCATTCCCGTACAACGGCCTTCCTGCAAACCAAGACGGCATCGTCATTCGGCACGACCAAGTGGGCGGCATTGGGACCGCCGTGAGCAACGGACGCACGCTTACCCACGAGGCCGGGCACTACTTCAACTTATACCACACATTTCAAGCCGGTTGCGGCCAAGGCGACCAGTGCGCCGACACCCCCCCGGTGGTCAGCGCTTCCGACGGATGTAACAAAAACCAGAACACCTGCACCAACGATGTGCCGGACCTCCCGGACATGCTGGAGAACTACATGGATTATTCGGACGACAACTGCATGAATACGTTCACGTTGGACCAGCGTTCACGCGCATGGGCGGTACTGAATTCATTCAACCTGCGCGGATCGCTGACCGCGCCGTCCAATTTGGTGGCCACCGGCGCTACGGTTCCCCTGCCCACCTGCATTCCGGTGTCCGACTGGACCTCCAACACGCGCACCGTGTGTGCGGGCGATTCCGTGCAGTTCACGCAGCTGGCGGTGGGCTACAAGCCCCTGTTCTACCACTGGACCATCATGGACGCCTACCAGAACAATCAGTTCCACCTTTTGACCCCCAACCCCAAAATCAAATTCACGCAACCGGGCCGCTACAAGGTAGAATTGAACGTGAGCAATCCCGACGGTTCCTCCACGGTGACCCGCGATGCCTACCTCACGGTGCACCCTTCCACTCCGCCACCGGTAGCCTCTCCGAGCTGGACGCTTGAAAATGCCTTGCCGAACATGCAGTGGACGGTAGACGAAAGCGGCGACAATATCGGCTGGGAGAGCACCACGGCCGCCGCCCGCTCGGGCGCTCGATCGGTGCGCATTCGGCATTTTGACGTTAAGGCCCCGGGGGGCGGTGACTTCCTAACCTCGGCACCCGTAGCCACCGGCGGCACCGGCACACTCACCTTGAAATTCTGGGTGGCCTTTGCCAAGAAGTTGGCCAACAACACGGACCAGCTGCGCATTTACACCAGCCGCGACTGCGGCAAAACCTGGACCCTGGAACGCCTGGTGACCACCTTTCAACTGAATTCTACCAGCAACCTGTTCCCCACCGTGGCGTACGTGCCACAGGCGTCGGACTGGAAGGAACTGACGGTGGCGTTGTCTGCGGGCGCGGCAACGGCCCCGGAGATCATGGTTCGCTTTGAAAGCATCAACGGCGGCGGCAACAACCTCTATCTAGACGACATCCGACTTTCCTACACGGTAGGATTGGACGAAGCCGGCGAAACTCAGGCGCTGCGCGCCTTCCCCAATCCCGGCTCCGACCGTGTTCGGCTGAGCACATCCTTCGCAACGGACGCCGCCAGCGATTGGACCGCTGCGGATTGGACCGGTCGTACGGTCTGGACGGCACCCGCCGGCCGCGAAGAAACCGTGGAAGTTGCCACCTTTGATTGGCCGGCCGGTTCGGTGGGTTAAGGAGTAAGGGATTGAATTACCTCCCGCCAGCCACCGGTCCGTCTGCGCCCGGTGCGGTCGCAGGTACAGCGCCCTTGGGCAAAAGTTCCAGCAAATAGGTGTCCGGATTGGGCAGGGTGAGCACCAAGCGGAACCGCTCGGGGCGCTGCTGAACCGTAGGGACCAAGTAGCGGCCCACACTGGCATACCCCATTTGATCGATGACCACGTGCGTGACGCCGGAACGTTCCATGCCGGCTAAAACCGTATCTGGATCGGTACTGGACTCGAATTTGGTGCACGTCCGGTTGGCGTACAGGTAGAAAAGTGCGGGCTTGTACGTGCAAACCACAGCATCAGCCGGGGTGTTCTCTTGAACGTATTTACCGAGGTTGAAATAATTGTTGAAGTTGCTGAGGTGCGGCTCTTTGGAGGACTTTACCTGAGCCAAAATGCAGGGATGGTTGCTGATAGGATCCTGAGCCGTGGTGGCTTTGCCAAACGCGGGCAGCAAAAACAGCGCCAGTACGGCCGGATGCGCCAGCAGCCCAATGGAGGATTTTTGTGCGGCGCGCTGCAAGAGATCCCACGCGCCCACGAGGGCGGCGAAGCCCACCAGGGGAAGCAGCGGTTGCAGAAAGCGAACTCCAAACCAGACGTCGGGCCACACGAGGAAAATCACCGCACTGGAAGCGAGGTAGCCGGCGTACAAGGTGCGCAGTTTGGGCATGCGCACGGCACCCCAGATGGTGAGGCCGAGCAACAAAATTCCCAACAAGGGATAGGAGACCAGCTGTTCTTCCTGGTAGGAAACTTCGTACGCTGGGAAAAACCCGTTGGGGATTTCCTGGGTCAGGTAACGGGAAGCGTTGGCCACAATGCGGTCCAGCCATCCGCTCGCGTCCAAAAGTCCCTCTTCCGGACGGTAGGGATTGACGCGCACGAGCTGCTGCAGGTACCCGTTGCCGCCCAACGCTTTACCGCGAAGGTACCAAGGCAAACTGAGCGCCAAGAAGCCCACACCGTAGACCACGGCGGGCACCCAACGCTTTTGGAACAGGAGGTACAGGCCAACAGCCCCCACCAACGCAATGCCGGCCGTCCGGATGTGGTAACTCACCACGCTAAGCAGGATGAGGGACCAAAAAACCGGCGATTTCCAAAAGGGCTTCTCTTCCCGCTCCCAACGCACCAATGCATGCAAAACCAAGACCGAGAAAAAGAGAAACGGTACCTCACTCATCATGATGGTGGCGCTGCGCAGCAAATGGCCGTTGAGGAGGGCAAAAGCAGCGGCGAGGAAGGCCACGGTGGTGTTGCCGACGGTCCGCTCAAAAAGTTTGTAGAGGAGCAGGACGGTGGCTAAGAAAAGGGCACCGTTCATCAGTTTTAGGAACACAAAGGAGTCGCTCACGAACATGAACAGGGCGAGCAGGGCGGGATAACCGGGAGGGAAGTGGTTGGCCGGAGTTTGCTCCGGAAGGTGGATGTCTGTATAGCCGGCCCCAGTATTTAAGGCCTTTCCCAGAATGTAGTAGCCGGCGTTGTCCCCGCCCAAGTCAATTTTGGAGTCAAATACAGCCGTGTAGACGAGCAGGAACAGGCCGGTTAAAAGGAAGAAGGGAAGGTTTTTTTTCATGATCGTTGGGGTACGGGGGGCAAACGCTTGGGAGATGTGTTTGGTGCGAATTTAAGGTTTTGCGCGGGACCTGAGCGCGTTGGGAACCACAGATTTTGCTATACACCTACCATTTAAGTAGGAATTTGTATCTTTGCAGACCATGGTGGCAGATTACGCGTTGTTGCTGGTGTACGGGGCTTTGGTCCTGGGCGTATTCGTGCGTGGAGTACGGCCTGGCGTGCTCTTTGCCGGCGCGGCGGTGGCCGCATGGGCTTTTGGCGCTTTGGACCTCGACGACTGGGCCGCCACCCTGGGCAACCGGAGTTTACTGACCATCTTTGCCCTCACTATTTTAGCCGGAACGGTGCAGCAACGGCTGGGCCTGACGGCTTTGCTGTTGCGTCTTTTGCCCAGCGGCAACCGTCCCAACCGCTTCTTAGCAGCTCTGGTGGGCGCCACCTCCGGATTGAGTGGATTCATCAACAATACCCCCTTGGTGGCACTGCTCATTCCTTTTGTGCGGAAATGGGCGGAAGTGCACAAAAAACCCATTCAGCCGCTCCTGATGCCCATGGCGTTCGCCGCTACGGCCGGCGGTATGTTGACCGTATTTGGCACCTCCACCAATTTGGTCTTGAACGGTTTACTGGAAGAGTCTCCCGGACTGCTCGGCGCGTCCATGCCCGATACGTTACAGACCGCGCAGTACTGGGGCCCTGGTTTAGCCGTCGTGATACTTACCGGTCTTTCGCTGGTGTTGTTTGCGCCCCGATTGCTTCGCGGCCGCACGAACGGTTCGACCTCCGAAAACTCCGCGACCCGCTCCTACACCGTGGAAACCCTGCTGCTGGACAATGCTCAAGCCGTTGGAAAAACCGTGGCCCAGGCCGGTTTTCGCAACCTGCACGGACTCTTCCTCGTAGAAATAATGCGGAGCGGTCAAACCATTGCGCCCGTGGGTCCAGAAGAAGTGTTGGTGGCGGGTGATCGACTCTTTTTCGCCGGGGATTTGGATCAAATTCGCCAATTGACCGCCAAACGTCCGGGTTTGGCCTTGCCCCAAGCAGACCTAACTGACCGCGCCGCGCACGCACCGGTGGTGGAGGTACTGGTGCCCAATGCCTCGTCCCTGGTGGGTCAATCCGTCAAGGAAAGCAATTTCCGCGAACGCTTTGGCGCAGCCATTGTAGCGATCCATCGCCGCGGGCAGCGCTTGGGCGGACGCATTGGCGATCAAATGCTTCAGGCCGGGGACTTGTTGGTTTTGGTGGGTTCCGAACGTCTGGACCAACGTTTAGAAAACCAAACGGACCTGTACCCCATTGGCGAACGGGCCGCAGAAAGCGCCCCGGGTGACCCGTTAAAAATCCGACTGTTTCTGGCCAGCTTGGGCCTGTTGATCGTGGCGGCCAACCTCGGCTGGACGGACCTCTTGGGTGTGGCCGTGGGCCTTTTGTTCGTGGGTTCTCTTTTGGGCTTTGTGACTCTTACGGACGCTCGCAAACATTTGGACTTGGAACTTTTGCTGGTTCTGAGCAGTTCCTTGGCCTTGGGGCAGGCGCTGGTGGCTTCTCCGTGGCCCGGACGCGCCGTAGAAGCACTGCACGAACCCTTGCACGCACTGGGCCCCTTTGGCCTTCTGGTGGTCCTGTTCGCGGTAGCCACCGCCCTAACGAACGCCGTTACCAACAACGCCGCCGTGGCACTGATGTTCCCTTTAGCCGCCGCCGTGGTGGTGGCTGGATTGCTTCCGCCCGTGCCGGCCTTCTTGGCCATTGCCTTTGGCGCCAGCAATGCCTTCCTTACCCCCATTGGTTACCAAACCAACCTAATGGTGATGGGATCCGGAGGGTACACCGGACGAGACTACCTCCGGATGGGGAGTGCGGCAACACTGGCGTACAGTGCTGCATTTTTGGGATTTTCCGCCCTTTTCTTGTTGTAAACCCGACTGTGCCAACCTACACATGAACCCTGCTTCCAACCTCACCTTCCACGCTCCCACCGTTTCTACCGCGGACCGCGAACGCCTGCTGGGGCAAACCGGGCGGGTTTTGTGGTTCACCGGCCTCAGCGGCAGCGGAAAAAGTACCTTGGCCAATGCCGCGGAGGCCGCACTGCACGCGGCCGGCCGGGCCACCTTCCTGCTGGACGGAGACAACGTACGCCTGGGCTTGAACCGCGATTTGGGATTTTCTGCTGAAGACCGCACCGAAAACATCCGTCGGATTGCCGAAGTGGCCAAACTGATGGCAGATGCAGGTTTGATCGTTCTGACCGCCTTTGTCTCTCCGTACGCCGCGGACCGCGCCGCTGCGCGCGCGGTAGTGGGCGAAGACCGCCTGGTGGAAATCTTCGTAGACACCCCTTTGGAGGAATGCGAGCGTCGGGACCCCAAAGGTTTGTACGCCAAAGCACGCGCCGGACAGATTCCCGATTTCACCGGTATCAGTGCGCCCTTTGAAGCCCCCGAAGCCCCCAACATCCACCTGCACACCAAACTGCACACCGTTGCCGAATGTGTCAAACAAATATTGAGCTCTTTGCCCCTGTGAATATGCCCTTGACCTACGCCCACTTGGACGAACTGGAAGCCGAAGCAATCTACGTGATTCGCGAGGCCTTTGCCCAATTTGAACACCCCGGCATCTTGTTTTCCGGCGGAAAAGACTCCATTGTGGTAACGCATTTGGCTGCCAAGGCCTTTGCACCCGCCAAACTGCCTTTTCCCCTGGTGCACATCGACACCGGGCACAATTTCCCCGAAACCCTGGCGTACCGCGACGCCCTGGTGGAGCGCCTGGGCGCTCGGCTGGTGGTGGGCAGCGTGCAGGAGTCCATCAACCGGGGCACCGCGCAGGAGGAAACCGGTAACCAGGCCAACCGCAACCGCATTCAAACGGTTACTTTGCTGGAAACCATCGAACGCGAACGCTTCGACTGCTTGATGGGCGGCGCCCGTCGGGACGAAGAAAAGGCCCGCGCGAAGGAGCGATTTTTCAGCCACCGCGACGATTTTGGCCAATGGGACCCCAAAAACCAGCGGCCGGAATTGTGGAACCTCTTCAACGGAAAAAAGCGTCCGGGCGAGCATTTTCGGGTATTTCCCATCTCCAACTGGACGGAATTGGACGTGTGGCACTACATCCGCCGCGAGGGCATTGAACTGCCGGAACTCTATTTTGCTCGACCCCGCAACGTCATCTGGCGCAACAATGCCTGGCTTCCGGTATCGGACTTCATCACCCTCCGCCCCACGGACCAACCGGAAATTCGCTCCATACGCTTCCGCACCCTGGGAGACATCACCATCACCGGCGGCATTGCCTCCGAGGCGAGCACCCTGGACGACGTCATCCGCGAAATTGAGTCTTCTCGCCAAACCGAACGCGGCAACCGCGAGGACGACAAACGGAGCGAAAACAGTATGGAAGAACGCAAACGCGAAGGCTACTTTTAACCCATGAGCACCCCCACCCCCTCCCAAGCAACAAACGCTCAAACGCCTTTGTCCGTGTCCGACCAAGCCGCATCCACATTGGGAACCGCCAGCGCCCCGGCAGACCTCCTTCGCTTCACCACCGCCGGCTCCGTAGACGACGGCAAGTCCACGCTCATTGGGCGCCTCCTGTACGACGCCAAAAGCGTTTTGATGGACCAGTGGGAAGCCATGGAACGCACCAGTCAGCGCAAGGGCTTGAGCCACGTGGACCTCAGTTTGCTGACCGACGGCCTCAAGGACGAACGCGAGCAGGGCATCACCATCGACGTGGCCTACCGCTACTTTTCCACGCCCAAGCGCACCTTCATCATTGCGGACACCCCCGGCCACGTGCAGTACACGCGCAACATGGTCACCGGGGCCTCCACGGCAGACGTCGCACTAGTTTTGGTAGACGCCCGCAACGGCGTGG
>CAYXHJ010000064.1:0-8264 GCA_964464855.1 uncultured Owenweeksia sp.
ATACTTCAGTTACCAAAAGGCGCTCGATTTGGGGTGTACATCGCGTACATGTATTACTATGCATTGTTCCAGAAAATCATGCAAAGTCCCCCCGAAGACCTATTTCATCAGAGAATTCGCATCAATAATCCCAAAAAATATCGTCTTTTTGCGAGCAGTTACCTGCGACACAGCCTGAATTTGTTATAAACTATGAACGACTACGTTATCCTCGTCGACCCGACTGACCAGCCGGTAGGACGGATGGAGAAAATGGAAGCCCATGAAAAGGGTATTTTGCACCGCGCTTTCTCCATTTTTTTATTTAACCGGAAAGGCGAAACCCTCCTGCAGCAACGCGCTGCCACAAAATACCACAGTCCGCTCTTGTGGACCAACACCTGTTGCAGCCACCAACGCGAAGGCGAGACAAATGCCGATGCAGCTTCGCGTCGTCTTCATGAGGAATTGGGCATTCAGATAGCTGAAGCACAATTGAATGAATCCTTCTCATTTATCTATCGAGCTGAATTTGACAACGGCCTGATCGAGCACGAGTTGGATCACGTTTTGGTGGGCCATCTTGATGATTATTCAGGAGGTTGGAATCCCGAGGAAGTAGAAGGAGTTCGTTGGGCTTCAATCGCGGACATTGAGCAAGAACTAACGGCTCATCCGGAACGATTTACTGCTTGGTTTCGAATCATTTTTAACGAATACGCCAATCGAATCCAGCAATGAAAGCAACCGTCAGTAGAAAAGCACACTTTAATGCCGCACATCGGTTGCACAATGCAGCTTGGGATGAAGCACGGAATCGAGCTGTTTTTGGCTTGTGCAATAACCCTCATTACCACGGGCACAACTACGAACTTATTGTATCCGTTACTGGGACGATAGACCCTGAAACTGGCTATGTTGTGGACACCAAGATGCTTTCTGATCTCATAAAAAATGAAGTAGAATCCCGAATGGACCATCGCAACTTGAACGTTGAGGTACACCCCTTTACAGAGGGGGTTATTCCGTCCGCGGAGAACATTGCTGCATGCATCTGGGGCTGGTTGAAGCCCCATTTGAATTCAGAATTTGATTTAAAAGTAACACTTTATGAAACTCCCCGTAACTATGTCGAATACAGCGGTCAATAATCCTATGAATTCTTCAAACGGTGAAGTGCATAACCACCGTTCTATTTATTCACTGGCAACGCCCATGCGCGAAGATGCCTTTTTGTTGTCTGAAGATGAAAAGATAACCCAAATTGCTGAAAAATTTGCGGACATCATGGGCATCTTGGGATTGGATTTGCGAGACGACAGCCTTTGTGAAACACCCAAACGTGTTGCCAAAATGATGGTCAAAGAACATTTTCAGGGTCTGAATCCGGCAAACAAGCCAGCCGTAACCTTGTTTTCCAATCCGTATCGATACGGAGAAATGTTGGTGGAGCGCAACATAACACTGCACTCCACCTGCGAGCACCATTTTGTCCCCATTTTAGGCGTTTGCCATGTAGCTTATTTCTCTAATGGTCAAGTTATTGGATTATCGAAGCTGAATAGATTGGTTCGCCACTATGCAAAACGGCCTCAGGTTCAAGAGCGGTTAACGGAGCAAATAGCAGCTGAATTGAAGTTGACGCTTGGAACGGAAGATGTTGCTGTTTACATCGATGCGGAACATTTGTGTGTAAAAACAAGGGGAGTAGAGGATTGTGCAAGTTCAACAGTGACCTCCTATTACAGCGGGAAATTTCAAGATCCACAGGTTAGAAGTGAATTTCTCCATGCGGTAAGCCATCGAGCATGATTCTCTTTTGGTTCCGACGCGATTTGCGGTTGGAGGACAACGCAGGTCTGATTCGCGCACTTGAAACGGGTCAGCCCGTTCAGCCCATTTTTATTTTCGACACCAACATCCTTCAGCAGCTCAGCAGTAAAACGGATGCGCGGGTCTCGTTTTTGCACGATCGAATAACGCATCTTCAACAACAACTCCAATCGTGGGGAACGGATGTATGGGTCTTCCACGGTGATCCGGTTGAGACTCACCGCAGGCTACTTCTGCAAAGGCCTGAAATTCAAGGATTGATTGCCAATCGGGACTACGAACCCTACGGTACGGACCGCGACAAGCAGATTTACGAACTGTACCGCTCTCGCGGTTTAAGCTTTACCGGAGTTAATGAGGTTGTCAAAGACGACGGTACACCGTACACCGTATTTACACCCTACAGCCGAAAATGGCGTCAACGTTGGGAACAACATCCAGAACTTCCCTACCGAAATGCAAATGCGACTGACCGATGGAATAAGGTTTCGCCCAACCAAAACCCCATTCCCAAAATGGAAGAGCTCGGTTTTGAAAAGTCCATTCTGTCGATCCCTTCGTCTGTTCCTCCGTCGAACATCATCAAGAACTACCACGATGACCGCAATCGCCCCGACATCCCGTCCACCACACGATTGGGCATCCATCTCCGCTTTGGAACCTTGGGAATACGTACTCTGTTGCACGCGGCCCAACCGCTGAGTCACACCTTCGTTACAGAATTAATTTGGCGTGATTTTTATCAAACCATTTTGTACCATTTCCCAACATCTGCTACCCACGCCATCAAGCCCGCGTACGACCGAATCGAGTGGGAGCGTAACGAAGAACATTTCCAACGCTGGTGCAACGGAACCACGGGCTACCCCTTGGTAGATGCGGGCATGCGAGAATTGAATGCCACAGGATTCATGCACAACCGTGTTCGGATGGTGGTTGCCAGTTTCTTAACCAAGCATTTGTTGCTGGACTGGCGGTGGGGGGAACGCTATTTTGCCGAAAAATTGCTCGATTTTGATTTAGCCTCCAATGTGGGCGGATGGCAGTGGGCTAGTGGTTCTGGTTGCGACGCAGCCCCGTACTTTCGTATTTTCAACCCAACTTCCCAACAGGAGAAGTTTGACCCCCAATTCACCTATGTGAAAAAATGGGTACCCGAGTGGGGGACGCCGCATTATGCTCAACCCGTTGTGGAACACACATGGGCTCGGGAACGTGCATTAGCCCGCTACAAAGCCGGACTCAACGCGGTTTTGTAACCGAAAAGGCCCTTTTCCTTGATGATTTGATCCACATACAACGGCAGACATTGTTCCCATCCGTCTTCTCCTGAACGTATTTTCTTTAAAACTTCACGGCTAAAGATGTGCAAGATGGACGGATCAAATTCTTCAATGTCCCGGATGCGCTTGTTGTGCAACAGGTAGTCGAAAATGGGTTTAAATCGCGGATGTACTTGGGCATCAGCAGCTTGCAGCATATGACCCTGTTCGTGAATCATGGGATAAACAAAGAGTACCAAGTCACGTGAAAACAGTCTACCGAAGGCCTCTAGAATTCCACCGGTTAGATTGCGGTAGTATTTCTCGTCAAAAAGCTCTTGAAGATTGGGCATGCCCATGATCAATCCGCTGCGCATGGTGGAATACTGAGCAAAGTAGTCCACCAGTTTGTAGTATTCTTGGAATTTTGAAATTAAAACGGTTTGACCGATGGAGCACAAAATGTCCGCCCGATCCAAAAAGTCTTGTTCGTCCAAGGTTCCATCCATCAACAAATTATTCAAGGTAATCTCAAACAAGACCACCGTTCGGGAGGCGTCAACCTTCTTGCTGGATTGAAATTGGTGCAATCCCTTCTGAACCATGTCCATATTGACTTTGGTAACGGGCCGGAAGGAGCCGCGAACCACCAAAATATTCTTTTTGTACAGGATTTCAGCCGGCAATAAATTATTGCCCTCAGGTCCAAATACAACCGCATCGGTGAAGCCGTTTTTCACGAGCTGCAAAGCCATTAGACGATTGTCAACCTCAGAAAAATCAGGACCACTGAAATTGACTAAATCGACTTCGATGGCCGTCCGGTCAATGCCCTCATAGAGAGAAACCAAAAGGGATTTTGCATCCTGCCAATGCGTAAAAGCGCCATAAATCAGGTTAACGCCCAAAGCACCAATGGTTTCCTGCTGATGCTTGGCGTCGTTTTCGTGCAAGCGAACGTGGAGTATGATCTCGTTGGCCTCTTTCTCTGGTGCGGTTTGAAAACGAATACCAATCCAACCGTGGCCTTTAAATGTTTTAGCAAAATTGATCGTGGCAACCGTATTGGCGAACGAAAAATAGCATCGATCTGGAGCCTTGTCTCGATCCAATCTATTTTCAATGAGCTGGTATTCGTGGTTGATCATTTTACGCAACCGTCGCTCGGTTACGTATCGTCCGTCCGATTCAACCCCATAAATAGCGTCCGAAAAGTCCTTATCGTACGCAGACATGGCTTTTGCTATGGTTCCAGATGCTCCTCCTGCACGAAAAAAATGCCGCACGGTTTCTTGACCGGCTCCGATTTCTGCAAAAGTCCCGTAAATGTTGGGATTGAGATTGATTTTGAGTGCTTTTTGAGCGGAGGTAAGGACCATTTGTTCCATGCATCAAAAGTACGATTAAATTTGCGCTATGTCCGCGCTATCACTGGAATTTTTAGGAACGGGAACGTCCCAAGGCGTCCCCGTCATCGGGTGCATGTGCCCGGTTTGTACGTCATCCAATCCCAAGGATCAACGCTTGCGCACGTCGGCATTGATTCGCACCAGTATTGGAATAGTTGCGATCGATTGTGGACCTGATTTTCGGCAGCAAATGCTTCGAGCAGGTGTTAGCAAGTTGGACGCTGTGGTCCTGACGCACGAGCATATGGACCATGTTTCCGGATTGGACGATTTGCGGGCGCTTCAGTTTCTACAAAAAAAGCCCACCGCCATTTACTGTACGGAACGAGTCGAAACGCGATTGCGGCAACAATTTGCCTATGCATTTAGCGAAAAACCTTATCCGGGGGCGCCACAATTTATTTTGCACCGAATTGAGGCTGGGGTACCCTTTGATTTGGTTGGGGAACGTTGGATGCCATTCGAAGTACTGCACGGATCAATTCCAGTGATGGCCTTTCGCATTCAAAATCTGGTGTACGTAACCGATGCCAGTGAAATTCCTCACAAAAGCTGGCCGTACCTAAAAGGCGCACGTCATATGGTACTTAATGCGCTGCGCATTGAGCAACACTACAGTCATTTCAACTTGGAACAAGCCTTAAACGTAGCCCGTGTTGCGGGCGCGGAGCAAACTTGGTTTACACACATCAGCCATCATTTAGGTCTTCATCAGGCCGTAGATGAAAACTTGATGCCCGGAATAAACTTGGCACACGACGGTCTCAAATTAACCGCGTAAAGGGGTTCCCATAGTTCGGGAATATTTATCGAAAAGAGTAGTAGTGCCCTCGAGTATAAATACCGGAAGCTGATCCGATTAACTTATTAAATGGTAGGTAATTAACCCCTTTACCTTCTCGTAAAGGTTCGTATGCGTTTGGACTAAAAAGGGTCAATTCAGCAGGCGATCCTTCCGCAATGCGAACTTGGCCTAAATTTAAGATACGGCGAGGGCCGTGCGCCACAGCGCGGACCCAGGCAGATTGAGCTTGGTGTTGGGATCCAAATTGGGCCGTAAATGCGCTGTACGCATATTCGATGCTCGCCGCTCCAAAGGAGGCGTAATCAAATTCAATTTGCTTACTTTCAATGTCGTAGGGACGATGTCCGGACGAAATGGCATCGATTATACCCGACTGGACGCCTGCCCAAAGTGCTTCTTGATCGCTTTTGGATCGAATGGGCGGAAACACTTTTAAATGAGTATTAAAATCTGCTAAATCTTCATCCGTAAACAGCAAATGTGCGATGGTCGTGTCCGCGGTTACCGCCAAACCGCGCTCCTTTGCTGCAGCTATTAAGGCAACTCCCTCAGCAGAGGAAATCCCGTGAATGTGCAGGTGTCCACCGGTGTATTCCAACAAACGTAGATCGCGCTCCAAACGAATGCACTCTGTAAGTGTTGGGAGCGATTTTAGGCCCAGTGGGGTAGTTACGGCACTTTCATGCACAGAACCGTTGGGGTTCAACGACCGATCTACGGGGACGCTGTAAATGGGGACCTCCCATTCACAAGTGTATTGTAGGGCCAACTTCAACAACAGCGCACTTTCTGTAGTTTGGTAGGCATCGAAAAATCCAAGCGCTCCCGCTTGGTGTTGCAAATGAAGTTCTGCCAAATGTTCCCCTTTCGTCCCTTTACTCAGCGCGCCCAGGGGTAAAAATTCAACGGGTAAATGGTTTGTTTCTGCCAATAAGGCTGAAATACCGGTAGCATTGTCTCGAACGGGATTGCCTTCTGGCGACACCGCAACTTGAACATAGCCACCGCGCAAGGCTGCGGCCGCTAATGTTTCATACGTTTCGCGCTCCTCGTGCCCCGGTTGGCCACAAGTAGCCAATACATCAACCCATCCCGGTGAGACAAGCGAGGTGGCGGCTTCTGTGGTGGGTTCCACCGACTGAATTTGCCCGTCGGCCAAAACCAAATTAACCGTTTGTCCGTCGTACGGTGAATGTGGGTCGACGACCCGAACGCGTTCCAAACGATCGCTCATGGTTGCAAAGGTACGGATTTACGAGCGAAATAAGATTCTGCGGCTGCGATGAAGCAGACGAGCAGAAGCCACCAAATCGAGGAGGAGGCACTTCCGGCTTGACCCTCAACACTGCCTAAATCTGGTGTGAGTGTATTACTTGCACTGGCCTCAAACTGCGCCGCAGGTCGCAACGACCCCGATTCCCGTCGGCTGGGATGAAGGGCCACCACTTTAAGGGTGTCTTTTTCGGGCGAATACTGCCAAATGAGGCCGGGCAATAAAGGTTGAGAACGGGTAGTTGCGTTCCAAAGACGGCTGTCTTGTTTCCAATAGGTTCCGGTGGACGCCAATTTATAAAATCCACGTTCATCTAGAGCCGTCCTCTGACTGCGCGTTCCCCATTCGGACATGCGTCGAATCCAAGCGAATGGATACGGTGATTGATGCAAATCGGAACCCAGGGGTGCGTCCCAAGGTTCTGAAAGCCAAAACAAATTGGATTGCAGCCGATGGCTCAACGAAGCTTGAGTTGCATTCCCTAAAAGTACATCGTGGTTAGCACCTCGGAGGCTGTCCGGCAAAGGCCCATTGGTCATCTGAACCGATTGGAGGGCAGAAGGCATGCGCGCCACCATTCCCTGGTAAAAACTAGACTTAGGAGCAATTTGATTCATGGGATCGGCTGTCTTTCCCGAAACACCCCGGTTGCAGCCCAGAATTCCAATTCCTTGAAGTGCGGCCCTGCGCAACGCTTGCCGCTCTGAACCGGGCAATGCATCCCAGTCACGAACCACCACCAATGCCGTGCGATCAGGATCTAAATCCTTTGCTCCTAAATTTAACTTAACCAGTGCCTCATGCGGTTGTGGAGCCAAAACCCACGGATTATTTACAACGGAATGGGTCCATCCCAAATACAGAATTTGTTTTTTCGAATTTTCTGGAATCCAAAAAAAACGTCTTCCTCCGTGCGAGAATCTCAATTCTACCGGACAATTGCCTTGTTCGGGGACGGTCCATTCCGATTGAACCGTTGAAGCTTGATTGGCAACGGCACGGAAGGTACTCCACTGCACACGTTTGCCTGCGCACCACCATTCCAATCTTTGGGGAACCGATGGTTTTTCAGTGGGGAGAAACTGAACAAATCCTCGCCACCGATTGCCGCCGGCCGGGTGGGGCTCAATCCATACAGAATCCGGCCACGCAACATTCTCAACACGTGTTCCAACGGATTGGATGATTTTGTTATCCACGGATAACTCTTTACTCCATTCCGTATCAGAAAAGATTAAAGAACAATTATTAATAAATGAATTAGATTTATTTGATTCAACAGTTGGTTGAATACTGTCCAATTGGGTCAACCACTCTTCCGCGGTACGCGACACCCGCCCCAAAGGAAAAAACTCAGAATGCAATTCGATCCATTGATCGCGCGGAAGTTCTTCAAGTGCCAACTTCATGCGACGCTTGGCCTCATCCATTCGGCTGCTTTTTTCGTCGTACGGCAATGCCATACTGGCCGAAGCATCCAAATACCACGAGAATTTTTCTGATTGTTCGTGGGCACCCCAATGAGGTTGTGCCCATAAAAGTACGCCCAACAAGATGGCTAAAATTCTGGAATACAACAGGAAACGTTGTCTGGGTTCGGACCGTTTTTCTTGGGATTCCCAAACCTCTCGAAGCATTCGGGGGGCGGGTGAGCAGGTGCTGATGGTTTATTAACTAAACCATAAATTAAATTACCATCTGTT
>CAYXHJ010000065.1:0-8242 GCA_964464855.1 uncultured Owenweeksia sp.
GTCCGCCGGCAAGGTGGGCTTGCCCGGGGCGAGCCACTTGTTTTTCAGTGAAGACCACAAAGTGCTGGGGATGAGGCGGCGCGCCGCGTGCGCCGCACCGCTGGCGTGCAGCCAGCGGTTCACCCGCGGGAACCGCGGGGTGCGCGCCGCAAACCGCTCCGCTTCCGGAACGGCGTCCACCGGAGCCAACCCCAAATGGCGGAGGACCCGGTTGTACGTTTCCAGAGGGAAGTCGCGGAGGTCGGCAAAATCCACCAGCAATAATTGGTCCGGGCCGAAGGCAGACCACCACCGTTCCACGGCGTCGGCGTAGCAACCCAATTCAAAAAAATTCTCGGACCGCCCCCAACCTTTGGACGAACGCCGGGCGTCGGCCTCCCACTCCTGTGCAAAAGTCCCCTGTACGTAACCGTAGCGAAGCGCCATGCTGTAGTGGGACAAAGCGCGGTCTCGCGGATCGCGCAAAAGAGCTACCGCACGGGCGTCCGGCCGAACCGCAGACCATTCCGCAGCGGCCGTGGTGGAAAACAAATAACCCGTGCTGCATTCGCCCCGCACCTGATGCGGTTGAGCAGCGGCAAACAGTTGTGCGTACTGGTCGGCGTCGCGCACAAAGGCCAAGTGAACCGGGGCCAGGGGAAGTTGGGAAAAATACTCTGCGGGCAGAGGGGGATGCTGGCGTCGGTAGGCATCGGAGAACCGGGCGGGGTCAAATTCCCGACCAAAAAAATGCGGTTCCTTCACCGGACTCAAATAAATACCCGGGTGCTGCGCCAACCACCCCGCCAGTTGCGTGGTGCCGGCCTTTGCCGCGCCAATGAGGGCAAAATCAGGAGCCGCGTTCATGCCCCAATCAACGCCAAAAGAGAAACGTTCGTATGCCGGTTTTGCGGTAGACCGCCACCATCGCCCAGCCGTTCCACAAAGCCATGGTAAAGCTCGTTGCAATCGCCGCTCCGGCAATGCCCACGGTGGGTATCAACACGGCATTTCCAACGAGGTTTACCACCACCCCCACGGCCATGGTGTTGCGGGCCGACTTCTCGTGACCGGTCATGTTCAGGAGGTACATCACCGGGCCGCATAGGGCGTTGGTCAGTTGACCCAGCGCCAACCACCGGAGGGTGCCGGCTTGCGCGGTAAAATCCGCTCCAAAAAAGCCCAAAAACCACGGGGCGGCCACCGTTAAAACCAAGAAAGCCGGCAGGGCCACCACCGTATTGATCCACGCGATCCGCGTGACCGCGTTTTGCAGCAATTCGCGGTTTCCTTGGGCCCAATACCGCGCAATGTCCGGCGCCGCTTGGGCGTTCACCGCAAACTGCGCAAAAACAATGAGGGTGGCCACTTTAAACGACACCCGGTAAAGCCCCACGGCGCTTTCGTCCAGAAAGTAGCCGATCATGAGGGTGTCGGACCACGAGAGGACCAGGTAGAGTAAACTGCTCACCAGCATGGAGGTGGCGCCGGGCAAGGCCAATTTCCATTCCGCGCGTTGTTCTGCCAAGGAAACGGACGCCGCCGGGGCGCGCAACTTCCACAGGTTCCAGGCCAAAAACGGCAACAAAACCAACAGCAACAAGGTAACGGGGGAAAAAACGGAGGTGTCCACCGGCACCAAAAACAAAAGAATCGACGCCAATAAGGTAAGCGTGCCGTACTGCCACAGGCCGTAGGCCAAAAGGTTGTTCTTGGCGCGAAAGACGTCGGACCGCAACTGGAACCAACCCCACGGAACCAGGAGGACGGCCACTACGGACAAATGTTGGGGAAGTTGTTCGGAATGAAACAGTTGACCCAGCAACGGGGCGCCCCAGTACAGCGCGGCGCTGAGCACCACTCCAGTGGCCAACACAAACGAAAACGCCGCGGTCACCACCGCGTTCTGCTTCTTTTTCTTGCCTTTTCGGGCCAAAACTTCCCGCACCACAATACCGTCCCAACCCCAGCGATTCAGGGCGCTGGCCAAGGAAAGGATGGTGAAGGCCAGCTCAAACGAACCGTAGCCTTCTTTGCCGTATTCACGCACCAGCAGAAAGACAAAGGCATACCCGGAGAGGGCCCCCAGCACTTTGACCGCGAGCACCAAAGCACTCCCGCGCAACAAACGCTCCCAATGCGGGGGGATTTTCCGTTTCGCCATCGGTGCAAAGGTCTTACTTTTGAGTGGATGAACCGCAGACTTCGCATTGCCGTCAACGGGCGCTGGCTCTTGACCTCCGGATTGGACGGAACCGGTTGGTACACGCGTGCGTTGCTGGAGCGCCTGACGGCGCAGCATCCGGAAGTGGAATGGCACGTTTTGGTGGACCGACCGTCCTCCACCTCCTGGGATTTCCTTTCCAACGCCACCGTGCACGTGCTGCCGCCCCCCGCACGCCATTGGACCCTCTGGCACCTGTGGAACCGCGCAGCGGTTCCTGCCGCGCTAAGCCGCATCCAACCGGACGTCTACTGGTCTCCAGACGGCATGCTGCCCCTGCGCGGATCCGTCCCCCTGGTGGGCACCGTCCACGACCTGGGTTTTGTGCACCGCCCGCAGGACTTGGGGCGGGTGTTGGGCGCCTACTACCGTTGGATCTACCGCAGCAGCGTTCGTCAGGCCGACGCCCTCTTGACCGTGAGCGAAACCACGCGGACCGACGTCCACCGCACCTACCACTACCCGCTGACTCAAATCCACACGGCGTACAACGCCCCGCAGCGCGCCTTTGCCCCCCTATCACCGGACGAAGCGCATGCCGCCCGGGCCCGCTGGACCAACGGCCGGCCCTACTTTTTGGCCGTGGGCTCCTTCACCCCCCGGAAAAATCTGGCCCTGCTGCTGGAAGCGTTTGATCGCTTCAAAGAAAAGACCGGTTCCAACCACGAACTGGTGCTGGTGGGAGACTCCCTGCACGCGGACCCCGCGTTTGACAAAGCCCTGAAAAACACCCAACACCGGTCTTCCGTGGTGTTCCCGGGCCGGGCCAAATCCGACGCCCTGCAGTCTTTGCTGGGGGCGGCGGAAGCCCTGTGTTTCCCCAGTTTCTTTGAAGGTTTTGGCATTCCTTTGGTGGAAGCGTTCCAAGCCGGAACGCCCGTCATCAGCAGCTCTGCCTCCTGCATGCCGGAAATTGTGGGCGACGCCGGCTGGCTGGTGGATCCGCATTCCGCCACGGACTGGGCAAACGCCTTGGAGCGCATGGCTGCCCTTCCCCGTTCCGAGCGCCAATCCCTAGTGGAGCGCGGCTTGCGCCGCGCCGCAGACTTTTCGTGGGACCGCTCCGCGGAGACCGTCTTCAACGTTTTGAGCCGTGCGGCAAGCCGGAGTTGACGAAGCCGGACGGGGCTGCTTGGCCGGCCCCGTGGTGGCCGCTGCCGTGGTGCTCCCCCCGGGTTACGCCTTGGAAGGACTGACGGATTCCAAAAAACTGAGCGCTGCCCAGCGCGCCCGCCTGCGGGCGCGCCTGGAAGCCGAACTCCCCCCCGGATCCTGGGCCATCGGCACCGCCTCCCCGGAAGAAATCGACGAGCGCAACATCCTGCGCGCCACCTACTTGGCCATGCACCGCGCCGTCGCCCAACTCCACCCCGCGCCCACAGACCTGCTGGTGGACGGCAACCGGTTTGCCCCCTACCCCAACATCCCGCACCGGTGCGAAGTGAAGGGAGACGCCCGATTTGCCTGCATTTCCGCCGCCAGCATCTTTGCCAAAACCGAGCGCGACGCCCTCATGGAACGCGCCCACGACCAGTTTCCCGACTACGGATGGAACGTCAACAAGGGCTACCCCACGGACGCCCACCGCAAGGCCCTGGAAGCGCACGGAGAAAGCCCCCACCACCGCAAAACCTTCCGGTGGAAACCTGTCCAGATGAAACTATTTTCCGCACTGTTGCTGGCGTTGACCCTGGTTGGCTGCGCCTCCAACAACCCCACGACGCCCTACGAACGAGCCGTTCCGGCACAGAGTCTGCTGGCCCTGCCTTGGGACCAAGAAATGCACCAAAAACGCAACCAATCTGCCGCCTGGCGCCGTTGGGAGCGAACAGACGCTTCCGATTCCTTGGCCGCCACGTGGCTGGACTCCGCCCAAACCGACGCCCAAGGTCGGTTGGTGTGGCACCGAACCGGAGCTCAGGGCACCGGGTGGCTTTGGCTGGGGGACCGTCGGGATTTTGATGCCTGGCGCACCAAAAGTTCTTCCCGCCCGGGAGCGCAACCCACCAGCAAGGCCTACGCGGGCGGAACCGTGTGGAATCTGGGCACCGACAAACTCCCCCTGTATTTGGGCGAGAAAAACGACTTGGTGGCGCTGTCCGCGCACGAAACCTTGATCGACGAGGCCTTCCGGCAGTTGGACGTGGAAGAGCCCCAGTACGCACCGCATTTCGCAAACGCTGGGTGGGACTACGACCAAGGATTTTCCCTCCTGCCCGACAACACCCTAGGTACCGGCAAACCGAATGGACCGATGGAATTGACCCGTTTGGATTCGTTGCGCACCCCCTGGGTGGGCTGGAGCGCAACCGCCGCACACGTTTGGGACCGGTTGGACCGAGGCCAAACCCTGCCCGCTCCGGGACGTTTGCCTTGGACGCTGTGGTTGGCCCCGGAATGGACCCGCGTGCAGCTGGAAGCGGTCGACGGATCCCCGGATTCGGTTCGCATGATCGGTTGCACCTGGTGCAGGCCCCTTCCCGGACGGGAATCGGGGTACTGGTGGGGCGAGGTTCAGGGCATCCACCAAGGCCTTCCCGTGCGCGGATGGCTGTTGAGCGCTCCGGACTCCACCACCGCTTGGGACCAACGGGAACACGGCAACCGGTGGGTGCACGCAGCCCCCTCCGCCCTGGTGCGCGCCACCCCCACCGCCACCGTCTGGGCCTCCAGCGAGGAAGAATTGCGCATCTTGGTTCAGGCCCTCCGTGCTCCGCAAATTCCGTTCGACGACGCCCCCCAAAAGTGCCACTCTTTTGGCCTCCGTCGGCTCAACGACTCCGCCCTCCCCCTGTGGGTGCAGTGGGTAGAACACACCCCCGACGAACTCCAATTCACGGTCTGGGCCGGCGCGCTAAAGGAAAGCGAAGAAGAATAGACGTTTCCTAAACGTTTGATAGCGGTTCGATTCCGCTCGGGGTGTTCTCTGTGAAATTATCAGATAGGACCGTTTGATGATTTGGATCAATCCATCGAGATGATTTTGCACCAATCGAGCAATAGTTGGAGTAAACTTTAAACTTTGCGCTGGTGAGAAAGGGTGTATTCCTTAAGATGCGCTACCGGTACCCCAAAAGTCCCTAGATACAAGGAAATCTACTCCCGTCAGAGAAAATCCAAAATCGCTTGAAGATAGGCGGAGGGATTCTCAGTGGCTAAATCGTGGCCCGATTTTTCCAATACCTTCAGCTTTGCATGGTTAAAGAAATCCAAATACTCTGAGGTAAAACCCCACGGTTGGTTGTCGCACTGCGCTTTGATCACCAGAACCGGAAAATCCAAAGAGGAAAGCGCGGCTCGGCGGTCTGGAACCGAGTCAAAACTTTTGACCGTTGCATAGTGGGCGTAATACCCGGTTCCCGCTGTTGGAGGAATCCGTCGTTTGGACCCGCAGGTGGTGGACCGACTCCATGCTTGGTTTAAGAGGGTTGCGTAGGCGTCCATTTCCCGATCCGTCGCTAGCTTGATGCCCCACTTGGCCGCCGTGCGCACCGCGCAGGTCCGGAAATTTTCCGTTTGCGCGGTTGCATCATTGTTGGCAAACTGGGGTTTTGTCAATCCCAAACGAGGATCGGGCATGCGGCTTTTCAAGTTTGGATTGACGGGCAAAATGGGGCCCGGAACCTCAAAAATTACTTTTTCTACGGGGTCGGTCGGGTAGTTTTGAAGCCAATTCACCAGCAACATGCAGCCCCAAGAATGTCCTACTAAAATAATTTTAGGCGCGCCGATTTGCTCTATTATGGCTTGTAAATCTGCACTGTGGCGTTCTACCGTGTATTCAGAAATGTCGGAAAGTCGGGCGGAATGCCCACTGCCAATCTGGTCGTAAAAGTAGAGGTCGTGCCCGCGGGCGGCAAAGGGCCGTAGCGCCTCAATGAGCGCATCCCGCACCGCACCGCCAGGCCCCCCGTGAACGTACAAGATAGGCGTCTTTTCTGCCGTACCGGTATGCTTCACTTTGAAATAACCAATTTTGGATCCCGTGGACAGTTCCCAATAATGCGTTCCTGCTCGGGGCTGAATCGCAGGGACGTCGTACGAACGAGGCACCAACAGCAGTGCCATTAGCGCCAATAGCGCTACTGCAGCCGTGCGAACAGCAATCCGTTTCCAATCCATAGTCGGTGCTAAAGTTAAGCATTACCAACCGGGAAGGGTGTCGCATACCCAAACTTGCGGTTACTCACCGCAACACCACCCGGTCTCCGGGGTTGGGTTGCTCGCCGGCTTCCCAGTTGTTGAGCGCGTACAAAGCTTTGACCCGGATGCCGTAACGCTGGGCAATGGTCCACGGGGTGTCGCCGGCAACAGCGGTGTGGTACGGGAGGTCCTTGGGGGCGCGGGCTTTTTTTGCCTTCAGGTAAACGGGCATTCCGGCAACAACGGGCGTGTAGGTCAGGGCGTCGTTCTTTTTCAGCAAAGAGGACGTGCTCAGGCCCGTTTCGCGGGAAATTTCGTCCCAGGTTTGCCCCTTCTCCGCGTAGTACACCGGCAACCCGTTTTGCATCACTCCGGATGTAAGGGCTGCTTTTTTGCGGTCGCGTCGCGCGAGAGCGGAAGCGGCCGCGGCCGCTTGACGGTCGTATTGGTCCAAGTCGTTCTGCTCAATCAGGCGAATGAGGCGTTCCGCGTAGTCCGGAGCGGTGGCGTACCCGGCTTTCTTCAACCCAACGGCCCAAGCGCGGTAATCGTCGGGCGGCAAAGAAAACAATTCGGCGTAGCGACTGCGCGTCTTCAAAAACAAACTGTGGTCCCGGAAACTCTCCTGCACGCTGCCGTACACCCGGAAACACTCGTCCGGACGGTCGTCGTTCAGCAGCATGGACGGCCCGGACCACCCTTGGTGGCATTTGATGCCGAAGTGGTTTTTGCCTTCCCGCGCCAACTTGCTTTTACCGTCCGCAGACTCCAGGATTCCTTGGGCCAACGTGATGCTTGCGGGGATTCCGTACAAACGCATTTCCTCCACCGCCAAGGGCGCGTGTTCCTCAATGTACTGAATGCGTTGCGCCACAGAAGGCTGCGCCCGCAACGTCCCCAACACGGCACTAAAAACCAGCGCCGTCGAGCAAATAAATCCCGATGCCCTCATGCTGCAAATATCATTCTTTCCCGACCTTTGCAAAACCCTTGCCAACATGAAAAACCTGGACCCGGAAGATTTTTACCGCACTCCGGAAGGCTACCTGGTCTTCACGGAAGCGTACCACCGAAAGCGCGGCCACTGCTGCCAAAGCGGCTGTCGGCATTGTCCGTACGGGTTTGACAAAGGCACGGGCAAAGTCACCAATCCGTCGGGCAACCCCACCGCCGGATCCTAATGCACCCAAACATGACGTTTCAAGACGAATTGCGCGCCGGAATTCCGGACTTTCTCCCCGAACATCCCGGTTGGGACCCTTCCGTTTCCCACGCGCCCAAGCGCAAGGACCTCCTGACCCCAGACGAGAAAGTACTCGCCGTTCGAAATGCGTTGCGCTACATCCCGGAGGCGCACCACGCGGTGATGGCCGAAGAATGCGCGCGGGAATTGCACGAATACGGCCGAATTTACCTGTACCGCTACCGCCCCACCTACGCTATGTACGCGCGTCCGGTGGACGAGTACCCCGCCGCGAGCCGCCAAGCGGCATCCATTATGCTGATGATCCAAAACAACCTGGATCCGGCCGTGGCACAGCACCCGCACGAACTCATTACCTACGGCGGCAACGGCGCGGTCTTCCAAAACTGGGCCCAGTACCGCCTCACCATGCAGTACCTCACCCAATTGCGGGACGACGAAACCCTGCACCTGCACAGCGGCCACCCGCAAGGCGTTTTCCCGTCCGGCACGTGGGCACCCCGCGTGGTGGTGACCAACGGCATGGTGATCCCCAACTACTCCAAACCGGACGACTGGGAGCGTTTCAACGCCCTGGGCGTTTCGCAGTACGGACAAATGACGGCCGGCAGCTACATGTACATTGGGCCGCAAGGCATTGTGCACGGCACCACCATCACGGTGATGAACGCCGCCCGAAAATTCACCAAGGG
>CAYXHJ010000066.1:0-8129 GCA_964464855.1 uncultured Owenweeksia sp.
GACCGGCATCGTTCCGTGGTGAGCGACGCCTTCGATTACCTGAAAGAGCTTCCTTCGGATGCTGAATTGGTGGTTTTGGACCCGCCCGCTTTTGCCAAGCGCAAGTCCAGCAGCCACAACGCCATGATGGCCTACAAACGTTTGAATGCTATGGCATTGGAGCGCATGCCTTCCGGCGGACTGCTTTTCACCTTCAGTTGCTCCCAAAACGTTCCCGTTGCGCAGTTTACGGATGCCGTGCGGGCGGCAGCGTACGAGGTAGGGCGTGAAATTCGACTGGTGGAAACCCTGGGGCAACCCGTGGACCATCCGGTGGTGGCGGGCTTTCCGGAAGGGGCTTATTTGAAAGGCCTGTTGGTGGCCGTGGACTGATTTTCCACCCCCGTTGGAAAGCCGTACCTTTGCGCTTTGAAGCCCCCTATGGACGCAGCGCTGCACGCATTATCCCCTTTGGACGGCCGGTATTCCTCCGTTGCCCAATCCCTTTCGCCCTATTTTTCTGAATTTGCGTTGATTCGGTACCGACTCCACGTGGAAGTGGAGTACCTCCTTGCCTTGAAGGAATTGGACTTGCCCGCGTTGGCCGGAATTACTCCGGACAAGGCGGAGAAACTTCGGCATGCCGTGGCGCATTTTTCGGAAGAAGATGCGCTCCACATCAAATCGGTGGAACGCGTCACCAACCACGACGTCAAGGCGGTTGAGTACTTTTTGAAAGACAAACTCACGGCATTGGGTCTGGAGGAGGCTCTTGAATTTGTCCATTTTGGGCTGACGTCGCAAGACATCAACAACACGGCGTTTCCCTTATCGCTCAAGGATTTTCATCAGCAGGTCTACCTTCCGTTGTTGGACGAGGTGGTGAATCTTTTGGCCAATGCCGCCGCTGCCTGGAGCTCCATACCGATGTTGGCGCGCACCCACGGTCAGCCGGCTTCCCCTACCCGTTTGGGCAAGGAAATCGGCGTGTTTGAGGCCCGGATTCACCAGCAACGCGTGCTCTTGGCGAGCATTCCTTTTGGTGCCAAATTTGGGGGAGCTACGGGCAATTTCAACGCCCACTACGCCGCCTACCCAAATCAAGATTGGCACGCGTTTGCGGACCAGTTCGTGGCGGAAACCCTGGGGCTGCATCGCTCCTTCCCCACCACGCAAATTGAACACTACGATCACCTGGCGGCCTACTTCGACAACTTGAAACGCATCAACACCATCTTGATCGATCTGTGCCGCGACATTTGGACCTACGTATCCATGGATTATTTCAAGCAAAAAATCCAGCCGGGTGAAGTGGGATCCAGTGCCATGCCGCACAAAGTCAACCCGATTGATTTTGAAAATGCCGAAGGCAACCTGGGCTTGGCCAACGCCCTTTTGGAGCATTTGAGCGCCAAATTGCCCATCAGCCGTTTGCAGCGCGACTTGACGGACTCCACGGTACTTCGAAACGTTGGGGTACCCTTGGGACACACGGTTTTGGCCCTGCGCAACCTGCAGCGCGGCTGGAAGAAACTGGTGGTCAACGAAGATCAAATTCGCCGCGACTTGGACCAGCAGTGGGCCGTGGTGGCGGAAGGCATCCAAACCATTCTGCGCCGGGAGGGCTACCCCAAGCCGTACGAGGCCTTGAAAGCACTCACGCGCACCCACGCGGCAATTACCGAAGCATCCATTTCCGAGTTCATCGATGGGTTGGCCGTTTCCGATGCCGTGAAAACTGAATTGAGGGCCTTGCGGCCGGATACTTATTTGGGCCGATGACCGAACGCAAACCCTTGGTATTGGACCAAGTGGTGGTCCCTGCGGGCACCTACAAGGTGGTGCACCTGCCCATTGCTCGTTTGACCTCTGGGGTTGAAATCCCTTTGCCGGTGCACGTTTTTCACAGTGCCAAAGAAGGTCCTACCGTCCTTTTGAGCGGCGGTTTGCACGGGGATGAAGTCAACGGCGTGGAAATCGTCCGACGGGCCTTGGCCGGAAAAATGCTCAGCGGTTTGGAGTGCGGAACCGTTCTGGCCATTCCCATCATCAACGTTTACGGCTTCCTCTTCTTTTCCCGGGACGTACCGGACGGCAAGGACGTGAACCGAAGCTTCCCGGGAACGCCCGACGGCTCATTGGCCTCGCTGGTGGCACACACCCTGAACACCAAGATTCTGCCTTTGGTTGACTTTGGTATCGACTTCCATACCGGAGGAGCCAGTCGGACCAATTACCCGCAAATTCGATACGCCAAAGACGACCCCAAGGCCTTGGAATTGGCCCGTGCTTTTGGCGCACCCATGAGCATGCCCAGCAGCTTGATTCACGGATCTTTGCGCGAGGCAGCCCACAAATTGGGGGTGCCCATTGTGGTGTACGAGGGCGGCGAATCCATGCGTTTTGATTCGTTTGCGATCGACGAAGGCATTCGCGGCATCAAGCGCGTTTTGGCCCGATGGGGCATGCGCACCAAAGCACCAAAAGTACGCGGCCTTGCGGATCGACACGGGCGTCAAAGCAAGCGCGTTCGGTGGTTGGCTGAAAATTCTTGGGTGCGTGCGGAGGCCAGCGGCCTGTTCTTACCGCTGCGCACCAGCGGACAGGCCGTCGAAGAGGGAGAGCTTATTGGACGCATCCACAACCCCAACGACGCCTACACGGTGAAAATATACAGTCCCATGACAGGTTACCTCATTGGGCACAACAACATGCCCTTGGTCCATCGGGGCGACGCCCTCTTTCACGTAGCGGCAGAAGCACTTGAGGAGCCCGAGTTAGGCTGAGCCGTTCGGACAAATCACCGGTTTAGCCAACTTCCTCCAAACGCTCCACAATGCGATCCGCAATGGAAAGCGATGCCGTCGCCGCAGGCGACGGCGCATTGATGACGTGAACGCCGGAAGCACCCCGAACCAAAACAAAATCATCCACCAAGGAACCGTCGGGCTGCAACGCCTGGGCGCGCACGCCGGACCGCCCGGGCACCAAATCTCGATCCTCCAAATCCGGCATTAATGCTTGCAATGCCTTCAAAAAGGCCGCACGCGAAAAGGCGCGGTGGTATTCTCCCAAACCGTACCTCCAGTGCTTTTGAAACAACTTCCAGGTGCCTGCAAAACCCAAAGCATCCACGGTATCGGTCCAGTTGAAGGACGTTTTGGTGTATCCCTCGCGTTGGAACGCAAAAACAGCGTTGGGGCCGCACTCCACACTGCCATCGTGCATGCGGGTGAAATGAACGCCCAAGAAGGGAAAATTGGGATCCGGAACGGGGTACACCAAGTGGCGCACTTTGTGGCGCGCTTCTGGGGAAAGTTCGTAGTAGTCTCCGCGGAAAGGCACAATGCGCACGTCCGTTTCCGCCCCGTCTTGACGGGCCAGTCGGTCTGCCTGCAATCCACCGCAAAAAACGGCTTTCTGGGCCCAAACCGCTTGACCACCGACCGCACCGGTGATTTGGACGCCTCCCTCCGATTGTGCCGTTTGTACCGCCCGAAAACCATAAATCACTTGGGACTTGGGCTGTAGCTCCAAAGCGGCCTTCAGGAGCGCATGGGTGGCGCCGCGGTAATCCACAATGCCCGTTTGGGGCACCCGTAGCCCGGCTACACCGGCAATGTGTGGTTCCAACTCCTGAATTCCTGCGGCATCCAATGCTTCCAGACCGTCCAGGCCGTTGGCTTTACCGCGTTCGGCCAAACCCATCAAGCGTTCCGCCTGCTCGTCCGTTGTGGCCACCACCACTTTTCCACAAACTTCATGGACCACCCCACGCTCCGCGCAAACGGCCAGCAATTGCTGATAACCGTCCCGACACGTGGTGGCTTTCAAGCTGCCGGGCTTGTAGTACAAACCCGAATGGATGACGCCGGAATTTCGACCCGTCTGGTGCAAGGCCCACTCGGACTCCTTTTCCAACAATACCAATCGAGCCTGAGGAAACTTGCGCTGTAACTTATACAAGGTTGCCGCGCCCACTATTCCCCCACCTACAACAGCAAAATCAAATCGGTCCATGCCGCAAAGGTACGAACGCCTTTGGGGGATGGACCGATTGAAAACGAGAAACGCTCCTAGGCGCCCCCAAACTTATTGCGGCATGCCGGCCGCTACCCAACGTGCAATTTTGCGCTGGTTGCACGCATTCATGGCACCGGACGGGGGCATCTGGGAAGATCCCACGCCTTTCAAAGCACCCAATAGATTGTTGCTCTCTACGGCATTCTTGATGCCTACATAGGAGTCCAATTGTACGTTGCCGCTCACGTTGGGGTAGGCATGGCAACCCACGCATTGGGCTTGGATGATGGCGTTGGCTTCCGCAAAGGACGGGATGGCCGCCGTGTCGCACACGTTGCCGGCACAGTCGGTTTCTTTTGCCCCTTGTTGTATCCATTTTTTAATCAGCTCTTTCTCGGCTGGAGTCAATTGGGGATATCCGGGAGGCGGCATCATTTTGTCTGGGTCCGTTTCCGTGATGGCCTCCCACAATTCGCTGTTGTTGAGACTGCCCGGACTAACTTCACGACGGATTTTGGCGTACGAGTCCAAAACCACCCCATCTTCCCCGTTGGGTGAATTGTGGCAGCCGGGCATGGCGCACTTGCTGGTGATCAGCGGCAAAACTTCATTCTTGAAGTCTACCGTTCCTGGATCGCACGGAGACGCAGTATCCGTGGGATTGGGGTCCACGGGGTTGATGGGATCGTGTTCGCATCCGGTGGATACGGACCAGCCCAATACCGCACAAGCGGCAGCAGCGTAAAAACGAACTAACGGTTTCATAAAACGTCGATTTCTTTGGCCATTTTCGGGGCGCGGTGGGTGAAAACACGGGAGAGATTGAACCCAAAATACAAATCACCTTTCCCCCAACTTCCGGGGGTCAGCATCATCCACGAAGGATCGTTCATGTAGCGCGCATTGCACACGTGAAACTGAAAAACGTGCCCACCCGTCTCCAAATCCAGGCCCACGCTCAAAGGATCGTACAGCCCATCCGGTCGGTGCATGCGCGCAAAATACTCTCCTGTTAGGGCCATTCGGTCCGTTAATTTGTAGCGGCCTCCCAAACCCACTCCGTATTGATCGTTGGGGTCGTTTGGGGTGGCGACCAAGTTGAAGTGCACTACGGTTGGCGCAATTTCCAACGACAATTCATCGGACCACTTCCGCGACAAAATCAATTGATGCGTGTAGGCCAGTCGATCCGAAAAGTAGTGATTTACGCCGTCGTTGAAATCGCTCGCATTGAGGTTCGTGGAATGGTAGTACACCGCGCTCAACGGCATTCCATCTTCTTTTTGACGCAGAAAGCGCACCTTAGCAAAAGCATCGTACGTTTTGTTGGCCGACGACCGTCCCATTCCAAGATTCAACCAGTGGGTTGGAGAATAACTGTATTCCAAACGCATTTGCGCCACGTCCAATCCCAAAAAATTATACAGTGGGCGATCGTTGATGGTACCAAATCGGTGGCTGATGATCAACTGACCCACGCCCGATGCTGGCAACTCGTTGGTCTGTAAATTGACCACACGCGTTCCTTTGAAGGTTGCCGCCACGGGGGACTTTTTAGCCGGACCCTGCGCGGCATCCAACATGCTGAATAAATCTTCTTGTGCCAGCAAAGTACTGCTGGACGCAAGGACAAGTGCAAGAAATAGTGAGCGCATCAGGACTTCATGGGGTCAAATTTAGCCTTCACCGTGACCTCGATTTCTTCGGCGATTTTGGCCAAAACGATCGTGGGAATCTCGATGTTGTAATCCACACACTTCACTTTGAATTTGCTGGACAAAGAAGGGGTTTTATCTTTGATGACCACCGTTACCGGCACCACAATTACCTTGTCCACGCCGTGGATGTTCATGTTGCCCTTGAGCTGGGCCGTATAGGAACCGTCCTTATCCCAATTGACCGCAGCAGGGTCCGTTAATTTGCCTTTAAAAGTGGCTTTGGGGTATTTGTCTGAATGGAGGTAGTTTTCGTTGAAATGCTCCTGCATGAGGGCTTTTTCAAACGTAAACGACTTGATGTTCACTTGAAAGGCCACTTCTCCCGTAGCCTTGTCCCAAACCGCAACGGCCGTGTTGGTGGTCGCTTCTATGTCTTCAACCGGGGTGGAGGAATAAAAACGGATGTAGGTTTCTTTGGCCAAATAGCGCTGTGCAGTTGCGGACCAGGCAGCAACTGCAATGAATGCGGTAAGCAGTACTTTTTTCATCTGATTTGGGTATTAATTGTTCAATGCACCCTGGCGCTTCCAGGTGCGCAATTTGGCTTTTTGGCACGACGACATTGGGCCCGCCGGCGGCATGGCCAAGGGATTCCCGGCAGGCAAATGCACCCGATCGAGTACGGAACCCGACAACGTAGCGGCAGCAATTTGGGCGTGGTTGGTCAAAGACAGACCTCCGCTGGGGGATGTCGCTCCGTGACATCCAGCGCACTGAGCACTGATGATGGGTTGAATGTCTGTGGCGAACGAAACGGCCGCTGTATCGCATGCACCGCCGGTTCCGTACAGAGTTTGGTAGTCATCGTAGTAACAGGATGTAGCCAAAGCATACAGACCCGCAAATACAACGGCCCCTAAACAAGAATAGGTTGCTTTCAAGTGGATTGAGGTTGTACAGCGCCAGCAAAAAATAGACCACCAGCAGCAGGGCGGCCAATCGAAGGTCACCGGTTGCGTTCTCCAACCACCCAATAGAGGCCATGCCCAATACCGTCGCCAATTTTTCTGCGATGTCGTAAAACGAAAAATACGTGACGTGGTCTTCCGCCTCCGGAAGCATTTTGGAATAAGTGCTGCGGGAAAGACTCTGTATTCCGCCCATGACCAAGCCAACAGCGGCTCCCAAGGCATAAAACTGCGCTTCTTGTTGAACAAAGTAAGCGCCCACGCACACCAGGGACCAACCCGCAGCACCCAGCAGCAAAGTGGGGATATTGCCCCATTTACGGGATAATTTGGAGAACAGCCAAGCGCCCGCCATGGCCACATACTGGATCATCAAAATGGTTGTAATCAAGGCGGAGGTGGGCAAGCCCAAAACTTGACTCCCAAACAAGGACGCGATTAAAATGACGGTCTGCACCCCGGCGCTGGCGAAGAAAAAAGCCAAGACAAAACGGCGCAGCGAACGGTCCGTCAACAATTCAGCAACCGAACGGTACAAGGCCCGGTAGGCCGTCGCCGGTTTAGCGGGAGCCTTGGGCGCATCCGAGCGGTGCGCAGCGCCGCGCGGCAAACGCATGAGGGAATACTCCCCAAAGCCCAGCCACCACAAAGCCACCAAAACAAAACTCCAACGTGTGATCAGCGCCGTAGTGGCCTCCACCCCAAACCACTGCGGATTCTGAACCGCAACCAGCACAGCGATGAGCAAAAAACTACTGCCAAAATACCCCATGGCGAAACCTTTGGCACTGAGGGCGTCTTGTTCGTCCGGGGCGGCTATTTCCGGCAAGTAACTGTTGTAAAAAACCAGTGAGCCCGCAAAGGAAAAGGAAGCCAGGAAGGGTGCAAACAACCCCAACCAAAGAGCATTGGTGGTGAAGAAAAACATGGAGGCACACGCCGCCACCCCCGTGTAAACAAAGGTGCGCATGTATGTTCGCTTGTTCCCGGCCACCTCCGCCAACGCGGCAAGATAGGGTGCCAACACGCTGATGCACAGGTAGGCTGCAGCAATTGCAAAGGTGTAGGCGGCCGTCGGGCTTACCGATCCCAAAAAAGCAGACACCTCGGCAGAGTCCATCACGGCTCCGTAGTAGATCGGATAAACCGCGGTGCCCACCACTAAGGTGTATGCCGAATTGGCCCAGTCGTAAAAAACCCATCCGCGTTTGACGCGCTCGTCCGTGCTGTTCATGGACGAAAGGTAGGATTTTACGCTTGCTCCTGCAATTTAATGAGGTTCAATGCACTGCCCGCGCGGAACCAACCGATTTGTTGGTCGTTGTAGGTGTGGTTCACCAAAATGGTGTCCTGGGAACCGTCGGCATGCTTCAAAACCAGCGTCAACGGCTTACCGGGCGCAAAGTCTACCAAATCAACGAAGTCTATGGCGTCGTCCTCGCGGCACAGATCGTAATCTGCCTCGTTTTGGAAGGTCAATGCAAACATCCCTTGCTTTTTC
>CAYXHJ010000067.1:0-8046 GCA_964464855.1 uncultured Owenweeksia sp.
CCCGATTTGGCTTGAAA
Organism: uncultured Owenweeksia sp.; assembly: GCA_964464855.1. Taxonomy (GTDB): domain Bacteria; phylum Bacteroidota; class Bacteroidia; order Flavobacteriales; family Schleiferiaceae; genus CAMDTE01. Next base: position 18 of record CAYXHJ010000067.1, read on the forward strand.
TCCGAGGCCGGCTGCTTGGTTTCTTTTGGTACTACGATTTGCGGCGCAACGGCCGTCGCAACGGCTGCACCCTTGCTTCAAAAAAAATCCAGCCTCTCCGGAGGTGAAGTGGGTGCCGCGGTTGCTGCGGTTAATTTTTTGGGCGCACTGGGCATCGCACTCGTGCCGCTTTTGGCCAATTTGTTGCACTTTTCACCGGCGCAAGGTGGAATTCTTGCCGGCGGCACCTTGCACGCCGTAGGACAGGCTTTGGCAGCTGGGTTCGCCCTTGGAGACGAGGCTGGCGAATGGGCCACTCTTGTTAAAATGAGTCGGGTAGCACTCTTAATTCCCCTTTTGCTTTACCTCAACGTGCTGGTTCAAAAAAAGGGCCTGAACGAATCCGCTGCGCCCGTGCGCAATGCGGCCAAAAACATGTGGTTCATCGGTGCGTTTGTGGTGCTCTCCGTGGCTCAATTGTGGATTTCCTGGCCTGAAAGTTTGGTTAACGTTGGTGGAAAGTTGGAAAAATGGGCCTTCTGGGTGGCCCTTTTTGGCATGGGCACCTCCATCCGATTGTCCGACCTTTGGAAAAACGGTTTGTCCATTGTGGCCTTTGGAGCCGTACTGTTTGCCGTAAACCTGAGTATTTGGATTGCCGTGTTGTTGCTGCTACCGGTTTGATCGCCCTACGCTGAACAACCGCAGCCCGCAACCGCCGTGCGTGCGCCCTCCGTTGTGCGTCGTTCGTGTCCGTATCTTCGCAGCATGACCCCCAGCTGGCTCCATTGGACCACTGCCTTTCCGCATGCCGACGACCCCCAAAACGGTCTGTTTGTGGCCCGCGCATTGGAGGCCCTTCCGGACGTAGAGCACAGCGTTTGGCACGTTCAGGCGAGCCCAGTACCGGGCACTGCGCCTTTGCCCGGGGGACCGTGGACGGGCGTTTGCATCAAAAGTCCTGGCGGATGGCGCGGACTTCGTTGGAAGGCCCAATCCCTGCACGCCGTACGTTTTCCGGTGGATGCGGTCCTCTTGCACCTCCCCAATCCCGACGCCTGGCCGCTTTGGTTGTGGGCTAAAATGCGCGGATTACCTGTAGGAATTGTGGAGCATCGTTCCGCTTGGCTGCGGGACTTTCCCAACAAATCGCGTGCCTACAAATGGTTCTTGAGGGCTTTGTTCAATGCCTCCCAGGGGGTGGCCGTACCCTCGGAATTCTTGGGTGACGCACTCCGCAAAGCCGGTGTCAAAGTGCCCATTTCCGTATTGGGCAATCCTTTGCCCTGGCCCAAAACCACATACCCCAGAACCGTTTCCGAGCGAGGACACCGATTTGGACATTTGGGAGACAGCATCGGTTCTGTAAAAGGTCAAGAATATTTATTAGAAGCCTGGGCGCACCACGTAAAAACCCATCCGTTTGACACCCTGGAATTGTGCGGAAACGGTCCCGATCGGGCACTCTGGGAGCAACGCTGGGGCCACCTCCCCGGCCTGGCGTTTGCCGACGGCGTGCCGCGTGAGGATGTGGAGCGCGCTTTTTACCGCTGGGATACCCTGGTGGTGAACAGCCCTGTTGAAACCTTCGGATTAGCTGCTGCGGAAGCGTTGGACCGCGGTTGTGCGGTATTGAGCACCCAAAACGGCGGCGTGTCCAGTTGGGGGAATCACCTGCCTGGAATTCGTTTTCGATCGGGCGCTTGGAACGACGTACCCAACTTGGTAGACGCATTGGCACACTGCGCCCAACAAGCACCACTTTCTTTGCAAGATGTCGAAAAGTGCCGCACTTTTTTTGAGCCCCTTCGGCCCCAATCGTGGGGGGCAGACTTTAGCGATTGGGTGCGTCGGTTAAAGACCACCCAGCACTAGTTTAGAGCAACTGCATCAAATTTGGCACGCCCAGAGTTCGCGGCGCCACCAACGCTTCCGCGTGTTCAACGCCGATTTGTTGGCCCCAAACGGAGGTCCGAGCTCGAACCTGATCGAGGAAGGCGGCAGAAGACAAAACCGTTTCTGGTTCCTGTCGAGTGGGGTCGTAAAACTGGGAGGAGTAGGCGCGAATGGCTTCCATTTTCCGACCCTCGTATCCGGTGATGTCCACCGAAAAAGAGGGCGTCAGGTCGTAAAACTGTATGTAATGATAGACCTGTTCCGGGCGCCACGGTTCCTGAACTTCACCGTTCCAAGTAGTTTCCAACTTTCGCAAACCAGCATAAAACCATGCTTCCAGGGCAAGTTGTGCTCCTCGTCCGTGGTCCGGATGTCGATCCGACGGTGCATTAATCAACAACACCTTCGGCCGAAACCGTCGAATTTGGGTCATTACGGCGATGCGGTGGGCCTCGTCCACCAAAAATCGACCGTCCTCAAAACCCAGGTTGTGTCGTGCGGAAAGCCCCAAAATCTCGGACGCACGGGCAGCTTCCTGCCGTCGTTCCGCAACCGATCCCCGAGTCCCCAATTGGCCCTCGGTTAAATCCAAGATGCCTACGCGGTGTCCCAGCGCGGCGTGCTTGGCCAAAATGCCCCCGCAACCCAGCTCAGCGTCGTCTGGGTGGGCCGCAATGGCCAGAAGATCTAACTTTTCGTCCATGTGTTTTTCGCTCACTTGCCTGCGGCAAAGGAACGAATTCTTCCGCCAACCGGCGAACTGGTGGACAGCAGACTTTCCACCCAAACACCGTTTTCATCGATCAAAAACTTGTGGAAATTCCAGCGTACCTCCGCATTGGATACACCGTTTTGGTCTTTTTGGGTCAGCCAAGCATAAACGGGATGTTGGTCGGGGCCCTTCGTCGCCACCTTGGCCATCATCGGAAAGGTGACGCCGTAGTTTTTTTCACAGAAATCAGCCACCTCGGCATTGGAGCCCGGCTCCTGCTGACCAAAATCGTTGGCCGGAAATCCAATGATGGCAAATTTCGACGTGTCCACCAGGCCCCAAAGCTCTTGGAGTTCCTTGTATTGCGGGGTGAAACCGCATTTGGACGCCGTGTTCACAATCAAGACGCGTTTGCCGCGCAACTTGGAGAAATCAAAAGTACCGCCGTCGAGCGTTTCCACTTTGAAGGAGTAGAAATCCACTGGAGCACCCGAAGGTTGGTTGGGTGTGTCAGAACCGGCAAGAGCGGCATCGGAAGAAGCGGACGGTTGGGCGCAAGCACTTGCCGCGAACAACAAAGTGGCACCCAGAAGTAGAGCTGTTTTCATGTAGTAAAGAACGGATGGAAAAGGGAAATGTTCAGCACCCCACCCGTACCTTTGTACCGTGAAAACAATGCAATCGCTGTTTCGCGCACTGCAACTGGAGTGGGCCTTGGAATTTCGCCAAAAGTCTGCCTTGATGGCTGGATTGCTTTTTGTAGCGGGATCTGCTTTTTTGGCGTCCAAAACCTACCTCGGGACGCCACCGTCTAAGGCATGGAACGCTCTACTTTGGATTGTGTTGCTTTTCAGCGCTTTGCATGCAGCTACCCGCAGTTTTGCTGGAGTACCTGCTGCGCGTTGGTGGTTGGTGGGGCAGTGGATGACACCGGTGATTTGGTTGTGGGCCAAAGGAATCATTACGGCCCTTCAACTGGTCATCCTGGGGGTATTTAGCTTTGCCTTGTTCTCGTTCTTATTGGGATTGCCCGTGGGAAATCCCATTGGTTTTTTGTTGGTGGTGGTTTTGGGGAGCGCTGGATTGTCGGGAGTACTGACCACCACCTCCGCCCTTGCCGCACAAGTGGACGCGCGTGCGAGTCTAATGGCTGTTTTGAGCATTCCCCTCCTCTTACCAACCTTAGCCACCGTTCAACGCGCCGCGCTTTTGGCCACGGCGGGTGTCTCTACCATTGATCTCCTTGCACCTCTTGCTTCCGTGGCCCTGTTGGCTGGGGTGCCTGTGGTGTTGGGAACCTTGCTCTTCCCTTACCTTTGGAAACCATGAAAAAAGTCTGGAATTACCTGGGCCTCGCATTGGTGGGGTACAGCCTTGTGTACGGACTCCTCTCTTCCGTGCCGGCATTGCCCATCGTCAACGAAACCATTCGGAATTTGTACTACCACGTTCCTATGTGGTTCACCATGATTTCCCTGATGGGTGCGTCTTTTGGGTACAGCATTGGCGCCTTGCGCGCTAACTCCTTGGTGAACGATCGAGCAGCTGCTTCTTTTTCGGAAGTGGCACTGGTCTTTGCCGCTGCCGGTTTATTGACCGGAATGCTTTGGGCTAAATTCACGTGGGGAGCTTTTTGGACACCGGACCCAAAACTGAACGGGACGGCCATAACCATTTTGATCTACCTGGCTTATTTTGTTTTGCGCGGCAGTGTAGACGACCCCGAAAAACGATTGCGTCTGAGCGCCACCTACAACATCTTTGCCTTTGTGCTGATGATTGTATTCATTGGTGTTTTGCCCCGTCTCACGGACTCTTTGCACCCCGGCAACGGCGGAAATCCAGCGTTTGGAGCGTACGATTTGGACAACACCATGCGCTTGGTTTTTTATCCTGCGGTAGTGGGTTGGATCTTAGTGGGTTTTTGGATGGCCCGATTGCGCATCCGCCTGCAAAACCTTCGTCAACCGCTGGAACGCCACTAGCCCCCGTTTCAGATACGCGTACTTTACTCGAATTGGATCGTCTTTAACTTCAATTAACCGACACATGAACACTTTCCTGCAATCCTCTGTTGAAATGGCGGACGCCTTTCGCGCCGACGGTAAAATTTGGGTGGTCGTGGGCGTAATTGCCCTCGTATTTGCCGTTTTGGCCGGGTATTTGCTGTGGATGGACCGTCGATTGAGCGCGCTCGAAAAATCCAAAAAATGAAACGGAACCACCTGTTGGGTTTGATTGTTTTGGCAGTACTGGCCGGAGTCTTCTTGGCCACCTTCCAAGACGCCAGCACCTACCAAACCTTCCCCACCGCGGAAGGGCAAATGGGCGAAGAATGCGTGGTCATTGGCACCTTAGACCTGAGTGATTCCATCGCATTCAATAAAGACAAAATGCTGCTCCGATTCACGGCCGTGGATAAGGATGGGAATTCCCGGACGGTGTACTACAACAAGCCTAAACCGACGGATTTTGAAAAGTCCGAAGAGATTACCCTGACCGGTTTCGCCACGGATACCGCATTCATCACCACCAACATTCTGATGAAGTGTCCGTCCAAGTATAAAGACAAAGAAAAACTGCAGCAATCATGAGTTACGTAGGCGAACATACCTGGGCCGCGGATTTGGGCCGATTGATGGTGGCCCTCTCCTTTGTTTGGGCCACTTTTTCGTCCGTGGCGTACGCCCTGCACCTGCGTCAACCGAAGTCCCATTGGTTGGCTACTGCCCGATGGAGCTTCCGCCTGCACGCCTTGGCCGTTGTGGGCATTGTGTCGGTCTTGTTTGTAGCCATTTGGAACCATTGGTTTGAGTTTGACTACGTGTGGCGCCACAGCTCTACAGACCTTCCTTTGCGCTACATTTTCTCCTGTTTCTGGGAGGGTCAAGAAGGCAGTTTCTTGTTGTGGACGTTTTGGCAAGCCGTTTTGGGCTGGATCTTGATCCAAAGATCCGGCGAATGGGAAGCTGGAGTTATGCTTACCGTTGCTGCGGTACAAGCATTTCTCACCTCTATGTTGTTGGGTGTATATGCGTTTGGCATCAAATTGGGTTCCAGTCCATTTGTTTTGATTCGCGAGCTCCCCGAAAATTTGGGCTTGCCGTGGACCAAGCTGGCGGACTACCTGACCGCATTCCCTGCCTTTCAAGAAGGAAATGGCCTGAACCCCTTGCTCCAAAATTGGTGGATGACCATTCACCCCCCTACCCTGTTTTTAGGCTTCGCGTTGACGGTGGTACCGTTTGCCTATGCAGTAGCAGGTTTGTTGACGCGACGGTATTCCGACTGGGTTAAACCGGCCCTTTCCTGGACTTTTGCAGGCGTTGCGGTTTTGGGGGTTGGCATTTTAATGGGCGGTGCTTGGGCGTACGAGGCATTGAGCTTTGGCGGGTTCTGGGCGTGGGATCCTGTTGAAAACGCTTCTCTGGTTCCTTGGTTGACCCTGGTTGCTGCCGGTCACTTGATGATGGTGGAAAAGCACAAACATTCCGCCACGGGAATAACCTTGTTCATGGCGTTGTTTACCTTTTGGCTGGTCCTCTACTCCACCTTCCTCACCCGCTCCGGGGTCTTGGGCGATTCCTCCGTTCACTCGTTTGTGGACTTGGGACTCAGCGGGCAATTGTTGGTGTACCTCTTGTTTTTTGTTTTGGGCACGGCAGCGCTTCTGGTCGTTCGCTGGAAGTCGTTTCCAAAAAATGCGACGGACGAACTCTTGGGTTCGAGGGAGTTTTGGATGTTTATAGGATCGGTCACCCTGCTTTTGTCCGCCCTTCAGATCGCCTTCTCCACTTCCCTACCCGTCTTTAATAAATTGATTGGACCCGACGGTTGGATTCCGGTGCTGAGCGATGCCCTCGCTCCACCGACCAATGCCAACGACCACTACAACCGGCTGCAAATGCCCTTTGCTGTAGTGGTGTCTGTACTGATGGCGGTAGGGCCCTTCTTGGTTTGGCGTGCCAACAGTCCCCTCTTTTGGAAGCGGATTGTTCCTTCAGCGGCGGCTTCGATTTTAGTGGGCGGGTTAATCGCTTGGGGTCTGAAAATCAGCCATCCGGTGCACGTGGTGCTCTTGGTGGTGTCGCTCTTTGCTGCCTTGGCTAATGTGGACTTGTGGCTGCGCCTCTGGCGCGGTAATTCGCGTCACTTGGGCATGACCACAGCGCACGTGGGCTTTGCCTTGGTCCTCCTTGGCGCCCTCATTTCTCAAGGCAAAAAAGAGTTCTTGAGCGTCAACAAAACCTTCATCCACAAGGATTTTCCGGCCAGCGAAAATACCGTTTTGGAACTCAAAGATACGGTGAGCATGGTGCCCTACTGGGTCACTTGGACGGGAGAGCGTCGCGAAGGTAAAAACCATTACTACGACTTGACCTTCATGGAAAAACGGGGAGACACCGCGTTCACCTTGTCTCCTTTTATTCAGATGAACGAACGCATGGGCAACGTACCGGAGCCGGATACCCGTCATTTTTGGAACCGCGACGTATATACCCACGTAACCTTTGCGGATTTGCGGGACGTTCCGGACAGCGCGCAGTGGAAGCGGCCGTTGGAAGTTACCCTGAAGGCCGGCGAAGAAGCCATTGTGTACGACAACTTCATCTTGCATTGCGACACTTTGGAAGTGCGCGATGCTGAATTTACAGCAGACGGCAGCAACATCAGGAGACTCAACATGGCCCTCCAACTGCGTTTGGTGGCGATGGACGGAAGCGAAGAAGCCTTGTTGCCTGTTTATTCCCTAGCAGGCGACCAACTGACGCAAACGGATGCGGTAGCCGAGCGAAGCGGAGTTAAGGCACGTTTTGCTTCGGTTGAAACGGAGGAGGGTCGATTCAAGATCCAGTTGTGGCGCCGAAGCGAGGAGGACCAACCCTTCATCCTCATTCAAGCAATTGCTTTCCCGTGGATCAACCTCCTGTGGTTGGGCAGTGTTTTGATGGGCTTGGGTTCGGCCCTTGCCGTGGTTCAACGCGTGCAGCGCGATCGGGAAAAAGCACTTAAAAACCGCGCGAACGCATGAATTTTGCAGTGGTCGGCACGGGCAATGCTGCGTGGGTAGTGGCCCAGGCCTGGTCCGAACGCGAAAACGCGTGCCACGGTGTTTTGTCTCGCGACGCAAAGAGCGGCCAAGCACTGGCAACGGCGCTGCACACCCAAAACGTTTCGTTGTGGCCCTCCAGCACCCCGTTTAACGGAGCGGTGCTTTTGGCCGTCAGCGACGACGCGCTGCCCGCAGTGGCCCTAGAGGCTCGCCGTGCGTTTCCCGATGCCCTTCTTGTGCACCGTCAAATCACCTATTACATGATGCATATATGTATTATTAATTGTAGATCTTGATTTAGAAGATGTTCAAGGTGAAATGACATTTGATATGAAAACAAATAATGATCGTACAACTAGTACTGATAGTAATAATAATAATACAATGAA
>CAYXHJ010000068.1:0-8014 GCA_964464855.1 uncultured Owenweeksia sp.
GTCGATACCAAAAAGTGCGCTAGCCGTTTTTAAACGTTTATAAACGTATGTAAATACTTGTTCTAGGTTAGAAACATGAAAACCAGAAACTTAAACTAAATATACCCATTTGCAAAAACGCCCCGTTAAGGCCTCAAAAAACCTACGGTATGCAAACAAAGGTGAAAACTTGAGGTTGGGAGCCAACAAAAACTTCCAAAAAGTAGACCCCCCTTGGCCAATCGCCCACGTATAAAGGTGAGTTTGGCTCGACATTCCATTCCATGCTTTGGCCCAACGCATTCGTGCTGCGCATCCGCGTTGGCTCCGTCAATCCCTCTACCTGCAGCCAATCGTGTGCCGGATTAGGTTGGATCTGGAGGCGGGGACCGTCGGGCTCATTCCACCCCAAATTCGTGCAACTGCCCACCACATAGGTGTTCTTGTTGGCCGACGTATTCCGCTCCGCGCCGCCGAGGTACGAATACGTGTAGTAAAAATAGAGGAGGGTCCCCTTGCTCGCCTGCAGCTGAAACGGAACATTGGGCTGCACCGGATAACCGGGCATAGACCCTGGGTCCGTGCCGTAGTACAGGATGCACGTGGGCGATCCCGTTCCGGCTTGGGTTGGGATAAAGGTTAATGTTGGGTTGTTGTCCGCATCCGAAAACCGGTACTTGAAATCTCCATTCCAACTGCTGCCCACACACTTGGGCGCCGGGTCCACGCGCGTGTTTCGCGCGGCGGAAACCGACGAATCCCCCCAGGCATCAAAGGCCACGGCCCGCAGCACGTGCTGGCCCAACCCCGGATGCCACGTGGCCTCCCAAGGCCCCGAGCTCCGCGACGCCCACCGCACGCCGTTGGCATAAAAATCCACGCGCACCACGGAATCGTTCAAATCGGATACGCTGGCCCGAACCCGTACCGAGTCGCCCTGCAAAAACGTTTGGCCGGGCAGGGGTGTTTGCAAAGCCACCGTGGGCGGCACGTTGGGGCTGCTGCTCACAATTACGTACACCTCGTCCGCGTCCGCATACAGACTGTCGGACACCGTCAAACGCATCTTGTAAATGCCCGCCTGCAAATTGGAAACGCTGGTTTGCAGCGCGTTGTTGTTCGCGAATACCGCGGCGCTGGGGCCATATACCTGCGTCCAAAGCACCGAGAGGGGTCCGTTGGAACCGGCCGTGCTGGCGGATCCGTTGAGGGCAGCCGAGGAGGCCGGTAGTACCGCCACGGAATTGCTGCCCGCACGGGCCACGGGTAGCGTGTAGGCCAGCGGACCGGTGTAAGTCCACGTCAGTTTGCCCAAATTCAATTCGCCCCCTAGGAACGCAATCCGCAGCACCTGAACACCGGATTTGAGCGGTATGCCCGAAAGCGTTTTGGTGCTCCACGTATTCCAGTTCCCGCTTCCGGAAACGGTAAACGCAGACGTCAGGGGCACGCCGTCGCTGAAAAGCTGAAGCGGACCGCCTCCTTGTGGGTTGCCGCTGGCGTACCGCAGCTGCAGTTGGTACAACCCCGCCTGCGCTGCATCCACCGTAAACTCCAACCATTCGCCGTTGGCCGTCCAGCCCACGTACGGGCCTTCTGCTGCTTGCGTCTTGGCGTCTACGTACTCGTCCGGACGGAAATCGCCCAAATTCGCGCGGGTTCCGTCCTGGTAGGACACGCCGCTGGCATTTCCACCGGAGAATGAATCGTAGTGCCCCGCCGGAAAGGTTCCGGGCAAAGCAATGGGCGTACCGCTGTAGGGCACTTGATCGCCCACCAGCACCCCAGCAACGTTGGTCAATGCAAAAGAAGCGCCGCTGTACACGCGGGCGTAGAAGGCGTGTTTACCGCTGGGAAGCGACGGGGAAACGGCTGTGTAGGGCGCTTGTGCCACCGTCGCAAAGGCGGTGTCTCCGCAGAAAAAAACCACCTGCGTGGGCGTGCCGCCCGTTACTTGAGCGGAGACCGTTACCGTGCCGCCCGGGTACGCCGCGGGGAAGGAGGTGGTGAGTGTGCCTTTCAGGGCAATGTCCTTGCTGGTGGCCAGCGTCCGCGGCGGCACCGTCAGCGCATACCCCGTGGAAAACAGAACCGTTTTTGGGGTTGCTCCGTAGTTCTGCGCCACGTAGGTGGTGTCTCCGGCCCGTATGAATGCTGCCGCCAACGGGTGGTTGGCCTGAATGCCCTTGGCCACGCGTCCCAGGGCGTTCATCGCATGGAGCCAATGGTAGGTAAAGGCGTCGGACACCCCAAATTTCAAGCTGCGGCCCGGGTAGGAGTTGTACAAATTGAGGGCTTTCTGCGGGTTGGTGAAGGACAAGTACTGCCAGTAGATGTCGTGCCACAGGTTGACGTTGGGTGCGTTGCTGAGGATGCCCGTCTTTTGCTCCATTTCCAGCCAAAGCTGGTGCGCATAAAGGGTGTCGTGCCCCAAGTACAGTGAGCCGCCGTGGATGGGGTAGAGTTCAATGCCAAAGCTGGCGGCAATGTCCCCCGTCCAAAACGTGCCGTTGTCGTAGCTGTTGCCCCAAACCCGCGAAACCAAGGCGTGCGGCTGCGTGGGTCCAAAGTTGCGCTGACGTTGGTCAAACCAGTATTCTTCCACCGCGCGCTGCTCCGTCACGTACAGGTAAATGCCCAAATTCCGGATGGAGTCGTTCCCCGTCACGCTGCCCCAGTGGATCAACGACGAGTTGAACTGCATGCTTTCCGACGTCGACTCCTGGTCGTTGCCCTGCGGGAAGGTGGCAAATCCATTGGCCCAGCAGTGGCCGGCGTAGGGGCTGAAGTTGCGCAAGTACGGAAAGAGGGCGTCGTTTCGCCGGGGCGACGCGGCGTCGCGCACGAGGAGGTTGATCATGGGTCCCCACGAGGCGGCCCAACCGGGTTCAAACTGCTCCACAAACGACGCGGCGTGGATGAAGTACCCCCAATGAAAGTGGTGGTCGTTTATATTCAGGTCCTGCCCGTGGCCGGCCGGATAGCCCAGCAGCGCAGACCAGGTGGTGTTGTAGTAAAACAGGAAGGCCACTTCGCCAGACTGGTAGTGCAGCCAGTCCTCCAAGCGGTCCTTGACCGTTTGAAACAAAAGCCCAAAAGCGGCCGTATCCTGCGTCAGCTCCGCGGCGCGCGCGGTTTGGATCAGTCGGTTCATCTCCTGCCCCTCGTTGTAGCTGTCCGTCCAGGTGGCCAACGGGTCGTTCTGCAGCAATTGAATCTTGGAACTCAATTCCAGCGGCTGAAAACCAGCACTGTAGGGGTCTACGTACGGCAAGGTGGGCAAAATTCCGTGGAAGGTGTCTTGAACCGTAAATGCGTTGGCGGCCAAGCACTTGAGGGTTCCCCGCACGGTGGGGTAGGTGGGGCCCGACGGCGCTGCACTTCCGGGCGCGAGGGAGGACCACTGATGCGGCAACAAGCCCATCAGCAAGACGCTGTCCAACCCTTCTTTGACCGAAACGTCTGCAGTAAACTGGGTGGTCACCACGGAGGTGGCTTCGTTGTAGGACCATTCCGCTCGGGTGTTCACGGGCACCACATAAGCATACGGCGCAAACTGCGCCGCGGCGGCGGCCACGCTGGGGGCGGTGAGCGGTAAAAAGGCCAAAGACCAGTAGTTTTTTCCGTTCAGCGTGCTGGTGTAGGTAGTTCCGGACTGCACCCAAACGCTTCCCACCGGCGCATAAACGGCAAAGTCCGCACCGTTACGGGCGTTTTCAATCCGCAGTACTTCGTTGGCCACCGTTGCGGTTCCTTGGTTTACCTGCACCGTGGCGACGTCCGAACTCCCTTTGGTAAAGTGCAAAAACGGCATTCCCAACCCGGCGGTTGTTCCAAATTGCTTGGTTCCGGAGGTCCAGTCCATCGTGACCGTCCAATCCGAGTAGTCCGCCACCCGCGCCTGCGGCGCGTTCAACCCACTGACCCCCACCACAACGGGCTCAATGTTGTCGATGGGCCCCCACGGGATGTACGTCACCACCAGCCCGTTGTTTTTGGTTTTGAGGGTGAACGGGTAGGTGAACAGGTTGTCCGAGTGCGGATTTTTGAGTTTGTTGCTCCACCAGTCGTTGGTGGGCACCGGCCGCTGCGCGGCCGGCCCGGTAGTAAATGGAGTTCCGGAGGGATATCCGTTTCGTCCGGCGGCGTCCACGCCCGGGAAGGTTTTGGTGTAGCTTCCGCTGCCCACGGGTACGGTTTGAGCGTGAAGGCTAGCGGTGGCCAACAGCAGTGCCGCGCACAATGCCAAGGTGGAGTGAACGTAGGATGAAAAACGGGTTGATTGCGTCATGGTGCGGCGCTTGGCGGTGCGGTGGCGCATTCGGAAGGTCGCACGGTCAAGGCCCGAATGGAGAAATGGTAACTTTTACCTTAAGCAAGATAGGGAAAATTGAGATAAGGATCTAGCTTCACGAAAGATCGTAGTACCTACTCAAGGTACAGAACCAAAAAGCCACAAAAAAAGGCCATCTCTGCGAGACGGCCTTTTGGGGAGTGGAGAATATCGGAGTCGAACCGATGACCTCTTGCATGCCATGCAAGCGCTCTAGCCAGCTGAGCTAATCCCCCGTGCGGTTGCAAAGATACAAAAGAGTTCAGACCTGTACAAAATGCGCGGTGTCGGATCACCGTCCGCCCAAGGCGTAACTCAATTGAATGCCAAAGGTGCGCGGTCCTTGCAAGGAGGCGGGGCGCGGCATCACCGTTCGGTTCAAAAGGTTGTTCACCTGCGCCGTGATGGAGAAATCGCGGGAAACCGTCCAGCGCAAGCGAGCGTCCATCAAGAGGTCGTAATGGGGCAAATAGTAGGCGTACGCGTCTTGAACTCCGGGTACAAAGGCGTTGAACAACGAGCTGGTGAAGATGCTGTCCATGTTGTCGAACCGATTGTTGTAGCGCACGGAAAAACCAGCACTCCAGTGCTTGGCCACGGCCTCCACGTCTGCCTTGGCCACGTGGCGGTAGCGGTATTTGAGGTATCCGTTGGAGGGATCTGTTGAGGTTCCCCGGTACGTAATGGGCCGGCCCACGGCGTCCAGTGCGTACGTGGCATCGCGGTCAACGGTCGTCGGCAGAGCGTAGGTATATCCCGCTAAAGCATTAATTGTTAAATCATTGCTAATTCGGTACGACGACGTCAAGGTGAACTCAGCCCCCAGGACTTGGGTGGTGCCCACGTTGATGGATTTGAAGCCGTTGTTCGCAAAAAACTCCGCGGCGGGATCCGGCAACGAATTGGTGTCCCACTGACCAAAGGTGAACTCCAACATGTTCCAGTAGCGGCTGGCAAACAAGGCAACGTCTGCGTAGCCCTGCCAGCGTCGGTTGCGCGAGGCCAACACCTGCTTCAAGCCCCATTCGCCCGTAAAACTGCGTTCCGGACGCACGGCTGGGTTGGCGTAAACTTGCACCGGGCCCGCTACCGCGGCTACAAAGGCCTCGGCAATGGTGGGGAATCGGTAGCCTTGGCCGGCGGAGGCGCGCATGAAGAGGCCTTTGCCCAAGTTGCGGTTGATGCCGGCCCGGAAAATGGGCGCGCCGGAGCCGCCGGTGTCCAGGGTGTAGCGCTCGTAGCGGGCGCCCAAACTGGCGCTCCACGGGCCCTTGCTGTAGTCGGCTTGAGCAAACAGGCCTCGGGTGGTAGAGGTGTGCTTGCCGCCAAAGAGCTCGCCGTTCAAGGAGATGGAATTGGTGGCGCTGGCACCCCACGTGGTGTTCCAGCCTTTGGTGCCAAAATGGGTAGCGGTGTATTCGGTGTAGAGGGTGCGCGCGGCGTTGGAGTAGTCTTCCAAACCGGCTTGGAGGTTGTTGTCGTGCGCAAAAAAGCGCGACCGAAGGGCGTGGAGCGTGCGGCCCTGGCGGTAGGTGATGTAGGGGCTGGCGGTGATTTGGTAGATGCCCTTGTTGGTGGCGGTGGAATCCAAGGGGATGTAGCCGTTTGCAAAGCTCTTCCAAAGCAGGACGTCGGCTCCGCGCAAGCCGCGGACAGAGGCGGCTAGGCCTACTTTGAGGTTTTTGTTGACGGCGTAGTCGTATTTGCCGTGGAAGCGCAAGCTTTCGTCCGTGACGCCGTACACGTAGCCCTCGTCCCACTGGATTTGGCCGTGGAGGACCAGGCCGGATTTCGCGGTGGGTTTGACGGCTACGGCAAACCGACCGGTTCCTTGGGTGCGCATGCCGGTGCCCGCCCACCAGCGCATGGTGGGGAAGAGGGGTTGGTCGTAGACGAGGGATTGGAAGGAGAGGCGGGCAACGGGTTGCGCACCCGGTTCCAGGGTGCGGACGTGGATAACGCCGTTGAGGGCAGCACTTCCGTAGAGGGCACTGGCAGCGCCCTTAACTACTTCAACGTGCGAGATGGCTTCTACCGGAACCAGAGCCCAGGATGCTTGAGCGGCGTCGGGAGACAACAAGGGAAGGCCGTCGAGCAGCACCTGCACGCGGGAACCCACGCCGTAGCTCCATCCGGAACCGCTGCGGATGTTGGCTTGACCGTCCTGGATGGTGACGCCGGGCGTTTGAATGAGGGCGTCCTCTACTTTGAGCAACGGCTTGTTTTTCAGGAGGGAAGCAGGCAAAGCGTCGATGCTGGCGGTGGTGGTTTCCAGGCGTTGCGCGTAGCGGCTGGCACTGACTACGGTGGTCTGCAGGCGGACGGTGTCGGACAAACTGGATTTGCGCACACCCACGGGTTGGCCCGACGTACTTTGCGCGGTCAAGGACCCGCTTAGCAGGAGTGTGAGGAGGCCTGGAAGGAGAGCGGTGCCCAAGAAATCCCGTCGAGGGGCGGTGGGTAGCGTGGAAAGGAAAGAAAAGGGCATAAACGTTTGCGGCCGGGAGTAAATTTGACGGAAAGTTAAGGAATTGAACATGAAAAGAGCATTGGTGACGGGAGCGACGTCGGGGATTGGTTGGGCTACGGCTTGGGCGTTGGCGGAGGCCGGCTGGGAAGTGGTAGCGTGGGGCCGTCGGGAGGAGCGGCTTGTGGGGCCGGAGGGGTTGGTGGCGCAGGCCCGCGCAGCGGGGCTGCGGGGAAGCATTGAGGCGCGGAGCGTTGATGTGCGCGACGGTGCGGCAGTGGCGGCGGCAGCCCAAGAATTTCTCGCGCAAGGACCCGTCGATTTTTTGTTCAACAATGCCGGACTGGCGCTCGGTCGCGAACCCTTGCACGAAGGAAATTTGGAGCAATGGGACACGATGATCGACACCAACCTCAAGGGGTTGCTGTATGTGTCCAAGGCCATTGGAACGGCAATGGTCCAACAACAGCACGGGCACATCATTAATGTGGCTTCGATCGCCGG
Source organism: uncultured Owenweeksia sp. (assembly GCA_964464855.1). Lineage (GTDB taxonomy): Bacteria > Bacteroidota > Bacteroidia > Flavobacteriales > Schleiferiaceae > CAMDTE01. The sequence continues at coordinate 7,284 of CAYXHJ010000068.1, forward strand.
CAAGGAGGTCTACCCCAACGGTAATGTTTATTGTGCTACGAAGACGGCTGTCGACGCGTTGACTCGAGGAATGCGTTTGGATTTAGGAAAGTACGGAGTGAAAGTTGGCCAGATTGCCCCGGGGATGGTGGAGACGGAGTTTTCGTTGGTGCGTTTTTCAGGTGACGAAGAGAAGGCAAAGGAGGTCTATAAAAACCTAAAACCGCTGTCGGCAGAGGACATCGCAAAAACGGTCCTTTGGATGGTAGAGGCGCCGGAGCACGTGAATGTGGCGGATGTCCTAATACTACCTACCTCCCAATTAAACGCGGTTTCTGTGCGTTGAAACCGTCTCTTTTTTTAGCCTTTAGTGCAAACATTTACAACGGTTTAAATACCAGTAAATCATTTGGTTAAGCAAAATTCCCTGCGTTAAAAGCTTATATTCGTTTCCAACCGACTGTCGGCCCAAATGCGCTGCAACTTGCGGCCATGGAAGATCGAGACGAACGAATTCGCATTGCGGTGGCCTTGTCCCTGTGCAAGGGCATTGGACCCGTGCGGATGGGGCAGATTTATAAGCATTTCGCGGGCCAATGGGAGCGATTGCCCTTTGTTCCAACCCATGAATTGGGGCTGCCGGCGCGGACGGAAATGGAGTTGAGTCGAACGGGATGGAATGCGTTGCTGGATAGGGCAGAAACGTCCCTACATAAATCCTTTGTTTCTGGAATTCGGGTGCATTGGGTGGA
>CAYXHJ010000069.1:0-7925 GCA_964464855.1 uncultured Owenweeksia sp.
TTCATCAAGGTGGTTCCGTTGCAGTTCAACGTGGCCACGGTGATGGTTCCGGTGGTGCCGGTCGACGGGATGGAATCGAAGTAGTTACCGCTCGCTCCGGTAACTACGGTGCGCGTTACGGGGTTACCTCCGCCCACGGTTCCGGGGGTTGGGGCAATGGTCACCAAGATGACTTGACCACCCACAGGGCCGTTGGGGTCCGTTACTTGGCCGGTTACAACCACGACGGGAAACCATTGTGCGGATGCGGCGACCGCGCTGAGCACGAGCAGCGAGGCACTGAGAAGTACGTTACGAATGTTCATGTACCAAAGGTACGGAGTTGCTTTTGTGGGTTGGTGGGCGGTTGTGTGAAGCGGTTGGTTTATTGAGTATTCGATGCAGGCAGCCGACCGCTGCACCGCAGCCATCGGTGAAATTCGGAAATCGAGTGCAAAGTGGAGTCGCTCAAAGGTGGCTGAAGGGTTTGGGCCTTGAGGCACCAATGGCTGATTTTTTGGGCACTTTCTTGGGAGAACAGGGAGGTAAATTCCACAACCAAGGGGGCGATCCGCTCAGCGAAATACGCCTCGCGGGGGTGGCTTTTGGCCCACTCTTGGTCGGATGCTTTTTGCTTCCAATGGGCCACCCAACGGAGGTGCACCGGATGGTTGAGGTAGCGTGCGCGGAAGGAGGTGTGGGTTTTGGTGGACACAATTGGACTATCCGTGAAAGGGGTCGGTGGGCAGGGTGTGAACGTCTACGTACAACAGGGCGTCGACGGAATTGAAGTCGGGGTCTCGGTTGAAGGCTAGGGCCCGTGCGTTTTGGCCGAGGTATTTTTTCAGCAGAATGGGCAGTTTGAGACCGCCAGCCTCTACTTCTTCCAACATGCGGTCAAAGGCCTTGAGGTCCAGCGGGGTGCTTTGCGCCAAGTAGGCTTGGTCCGACGCCGTGAGGCGCAGTCGGAAGGGTTTGCGGGGTTTGATGAACGGGGCCCACGCGGGGTCCCAAAAATGAGTTTGCACAAAGGCCAACAGAAAACGTTGGGAATGCTTGGAGTAGGCGTTGGAGACCGACACGCTGCCGATGAGGAACCGTCGGGCCTCCGGATCTTGGGCCACAAAGGCCAGAATGCCGCGCCACAGGAGGTACAGGGGCAAGGGTTTTTGCTGGGCTTCCGGAACCACAAAGGCACGCCCCATCTCTACGGTTTGCTGCAGGAAGGGCAGTAGGTCGTTTTTAATTCGGAAGAAGGCGTGCAAATACAGGGCTTTTTTTCCGCCGGCAGCTAGAAGTTCGCGGGCCAAACCAAGGCGGTAGGCGCCCCAAACGCAGCGGAGCTCGGTGTTCCAGAGGATGAGGTGGTGGTAGGTGGTGTCAAACCGATCCAAATCCAGGGGGAGGCCAGTGCCTTCGCCAACGCCCCGAAAGGCGGTTTCGCGCAGGCTGCCTAACGTTTCCAAAAGGCCTGGGATTTCGTCGCCGTGGGCGGTGAATACGATGAGGTTACCTTGTGCGGCAAGGGGAGCGTTGCGGGAAAGGTGTTTGTGAACGGCCTCCGCCAGGACGGTGGGGTCCGGAAGAGGGGCGACGGGGTCTAGGGTGCGGGGCGGCAAGAAAACGGTGTGCCAGAGGGGCTTTTGGTAGCGTCGGTCTCGCTGCAGGCGGTGGATGCGTTGCCGCAGTTGGGGGCCATTTTCGAAAGCGAAAACCTTGCCCAATCGCACTTCAAAGGGCCGGGTGGCGGGGCGCAAGGCTTCGCGCACGAGGAGTCCGGTGCTCAAGGGACGAAAAAGTGCTGAGGCCACGTAGAAGGACCACGCGTTGCGTCCAAAAAAGTGTGCGGGGAGCACGGGAACGTTGGCCTTCTCCAAGAATCGCAAGACGCCGTCCGGGTAGGGGGCGGTCTTCGATTTTCTGGGATTTCCATTGGAAACGACTGACTTCTGCGGCGGGAAAGAGCACCACGATGTGGCCGTTGGCCAACCAGTCCAGGGCGCCGCGCAAACCGCGCAGGCTGGCAGCCGGATGTGCGGAACGGCCTTCCATGGGGTTGACGGGCAGGAGGTAGGGTTGGAGCGGTTGGATGCGTTCCAGAACGTGGTGCCCCAAAATTTTGACGTCTGGCCGCACGGTTTGGATGATTTCCAGCAGGATGAGTCCGTCCAGTGCGCCGAGTGGATGGTTGCAAGCCACCACCAAAGGGCCGGATTTTGGAATGCGGGCGGCGTCCTTTTCGTGGAATCGGTACACCACGCCCTGTTGGGTGAGGAATGCCCGCAGAAAGTCCCGGGGCGGCAAGTGCTCCAATTGAGCGTACCGACGGTTCAAGGCAGGCAAGCCCAGCCAACGAAAGAGCAACCACCGCAGCGGGCGAAGGCGCAACAAGGGATGGAGGGCCGTGAGTTCGTGGGGGTGAATCATCGCGAGCGAAACTACACGTCCGGTGCGCTGTTGATGTAAACTTTTCGTTATCAAATGCTTAAATCTTACGCCGGGTGTGTTGTCCGGGTAATTTTGGTTCAACTTTGTAACAAACAAAATCTGCGTTGTGAAAACCGTCTATTTGGTGCGCCACGCCAAAAGCAGTTGGCTGGACCCGCGCTTGCCGGACAAAGACCGCCCGCTCAAGGGCCGTGGAATCCGGGATGCGGTGCAGATGGCGGAGTCCTACCAAGCCACCTTGCCACGTCCCAACCGAATGTTTACGAGTCCTGCCACGCGAGCCTTGCATACAGCGGTGTTGTTTGCCCAAACGCTGGGCATGGCCCTGGACGATTTGGTATTGGTGGACTCCTTATACCTCGCGGAGGTGGACGAAGTGATGCTTTGGCTGCGGACTTTGCCGGACGACTTGCGCGAAATCATGGTTTTTGGGCATAATCCCGCTACAACGGAGTTGGTCAATCGGTGCGTACGGGAGCGCGTGGAGCACGTTCCCACGTCTGGAATAGCGTGTTTGCGGTTTGACGCCGACAAGTGGTCTGCTTTGGATTACAAGGCCAAGTTGGTGTATTTCGATTCTCCGCGGGAGCACCGAGGATAAAAGCTAGTTTTCGAGCGCTCGTGGTCGGATTTTTTGGGCAATGCATCGCCTAATAGGTGTATTTTGTACACGAACAACTTTGTATCTTCGGAGCATGGTAAATTCTTGGAATTTTCGTTTTCGGATTTTTGGTGCCGTTTGCGCGGCGGTTGTTGGGACGTCGGCTTGGGGCCAAATTCTTCAGGTGACCCCGCCGTTTCCCACGGCACAAGACACGGTTACTATTGTGTACGACGCCACCCAAGGCAATGGGGCCTTGGTGGGCATGGCGCCTGTTTATGCCCACACCGGAATCATCACCAGCACCAGTACGTCGCCTACCAACTGGCAAAACGTTCAAGGCACGTGGGGGCAAGCCAGTCCCAATGTGTTGATGACATCTTTGGGGAACAACAAGCACCGCATCAAGTACCACATACCGTCGTTTTACGGAGCGCCGGCGGCAGGTGCCACCGTGCAGCAACTGGCCTTTGTGTTCCGCAACGCAGCGGGTTCCGTGGTAGGACGCGCCAGCGACGGGTCCGATATCTACTACCCCATTTACCCGGCCAACGCCGGATTGTTGTGCGCGTTTTTGGCGCCGTCTGAAGATCCAACGGTGGCACCCGGAACCTCCGTTCCGTTGAGCTTGGCGGCGAATCAGCCCGTTCAGTGGACCTTGACGGACAACGGTTCGGTGGTGGCACAATCTTCCGGTGCGGCAACCGCCTTTGCGTACACCTACACCGCGGTTGCGGGGAATCGGGTTTTGGTGGCCACGGCCACGGCCGCTAGCGGTTCCGTTGCGCGGGACACCTTGCGCGTGTTTGGCATGCCCGCGGTGGTGACGCAAAATCCGCCATCCGGGCTTCAGTATGGCATTAATTATCTGAACGACAGCACGGTGGCTCTTAAGTTGTTGGCGCCCTTTAAGAACAACGTGCTCGTTTTGGGCGATTTCAACGATTGGGCCCCAGATACCGCTTATGCGATGCGTCGGTCTGTGGATGGGAAAACGTGGTGGAAGGTGTTGCCCGCACTCCAGCCCGGTCAGCGCTACGCCTTTCAGTACCTTATTGACGGCACCCTGAAAATAACTGATCCGTATTCCGAATTGATTCTGGACCCCTCCAACGACGGGGGTATTTCGCTTTTGAACAACCCCAACCCGCATCCGTACCCCACCGGCAAAACCACCGGCCACGCCACCTTGATCCATCCGGGAAAACCGGCGTACGTGTGGAAGAATACGCAGTTTACGCCTCCGAGCAAAGAGAAATTGGTGATTTACGAACTCTTGGTGCGCGACTTTGTGAGTACCCGCAGCTACAAAACCATCTTGGACACCCTGGATTACCTGCAGCGATTGGGCATCAACGCCATTGAGTTCATGCCGACTAGTGAATTTGAAGGCAACGAAAGCTGGGGATACAACCAAAGCTACCACATGGCTTTGGACAAGTACTACGGCACGCCGGAGCACTTCAAGGAACTGATTGACTCCTGCCACAGCCGAGGAATTGCGGTGATCTTGGACCAGGTTTTCAACCACGTTTTTGGACAAAGTCCTTTGGTGCGCATGTACTGGGACGCCACCGCCGGCACCACTGCGGCCAACAGTCCGTGGTTCAATGCCGTCTGTCCGCATCCTCCTTACTGTTGGGGGTACGATTTCAACCACGACAAGCCGGAAGTACGCGATTACATGGACCGCATCAACACGTACTGGTTGGAAGAATTCAAGGTAGACGGTTTCCGATTCGACTACACCAAGGGCATGACCAATGCGGGCAACGTGAGCAACAACGCCCAGCGCATCGCCTACCTCAAACGTTTGGCGGATACGGTTTGGGCGGTGAATCCGTCGGCCTACGTAATTTTGGAGCACTGGGCGGACAATGCCGAAGAGAAGCAGTTGGCGGACTACGGCATGATGCTGTGGGGCAACACCTGTTATCAATTTTACGAGGGAGCAATGGGTTTCACCACCACCTCCAATTTTAGTTGGGCATCCTACAAGAACCGGACGTGGAACCAGCCCGGATTGATTACCTATTTGGATAGCCACGACGAGGAGCGCATTGCGTTTAAAATTAAAACGTTGGGACGTCAGAGCAACCCCAATTATCCGGTACGGAGTTTGGAGACGTCCATGCGCCGAATGGAGTTGGTTTCGGCCCTAGGCCACTTGATTCCCGGCCCCAAAATGATTTACATGTTTACGGAACTGGGGTACGATCAGTCCATCGACAATCCGTGCCGCATTTGCAACAAGCCGCCCAAATGGAACTACCAACAGGTCCCGGAACGAAAGCGTTTGTACGACGTGACGTCGGAATTGTTGAAGTTGAAGACCACCTACCCGGTATTCAGCACATCGAACTACCAAATTCAAGCCGGAGGCGCGGGTAAGTACCTCAAGCTCACGGATGCGAACTCGTTCAATGCGCTGGTTTTGGGCAATTTTGACGTGTATTCCACGGCCATCAACGTTCCGTTCCACCACGTGGGTTGGTGGTACGACTACTTCTCCGGCGACTCCATTCAGGTGACAAACGCGGCTACCACGATGTCCTTTGGCCCGGGAGAGTACCGCATCTACACGGACCAGAAATTGGCAACCCCGTCGGTTTTGTTGGGGCAACGCGAGCTGCAGTTGGCCCCCGGAATTGCCGTGAAGGTGTACCCAAATCCGGTGGAGGGCGGAGTGCTTTTCACGGAAGTGTGGTCCAACGGCCCGGTGCCGGCGTCGCAGACCTTGGTGGACGTACACGGACGCTTGGTGCGCACGGTGGATACGCCCCGCTTGGACGGCGCTCCGCTGGAGTTCCCGGTGGCGGATTTGGCCAGTGGGTTCTACTTTTTGGAGACCCGTGTGGAAGGGGTGGTGCACCGCGCGCGGTTGGTGGTGCCGTAATCGGGTACCCCGATTGCCGGTGCCTCAGGTTCTTGGACCCGCAGCGGACCCGCTGCGGATCTCAGCGGTCCTTAGCGGCACTTAGCGACTCTTGGCTGTACTGAGCGCCCCCTAGCGCTTCTCCGCGGGAAATTCGGGGCTTTTCAGTGCCTCCATCACGGCGTCCGCGCGGGGGTTGGGCACGGAAAAGCTCAGGCTGTACAGCGCAATTTTCCATTCACCGTTGATTTTGCGCAGTACGGCGGTACCGCGGCAGGCGCCCATGTGGGGCGAATCCAAGCGCTCGTCCACCCAGGCGGTTTGCGCGTCCAAACCAATTTTTCGGTCTTTGGGGCGAAACGTCCAGCCTTTGCCGTTTTGAAAATGCGGGCGGCTCCAGGTACGAAACGCCTCAGTGGTCCAGCGCTCGGTGTCGTCGGTGCCGATGAATACAGCCGAATCCGGTACCAGGGCGCCAAAATAGGCCGAAGAATCCGCGTTGGCAGCGGCGCGGTGCCAGGCGTCCAAAAGCGCAGCGATTTCGGTGCGTTCGGCGGCGGGAGAAGCTTGGGTTGGTTGCGGGGCGGGGGTGCACCGAACGGCGATTCCCAACGTTGCTGCTGCGGCCAAGGTGGTAAAAAGTCGGTTCGTTTTCATGAGCGGTGAGGTGGTTTTGAATGAGTCAGCGTTGTGGGTTTTTTCGCGCGTTGTTCGTACATTTCCAACGAATTAAAGGTATGGATTTCAAGAAGTCACACGATGCCCTTTTGGCCCTTGGTTGGGGCGCCGCCCGCAGGGTGGCGGCGAAGGGCGCGGCCCTGTGGGCCGCGCTCCTCATCGGAGCGCCGTCGGGTCAAATCCACGCCCAATCGTGCCAAATTTCCGTGTCCCCCACCACCGTGAATGCGTGTGTGGGCGATCAAGTACCCTTGTTGGTGACCGGCGGAAACGGAACCTACACGTGGGCGCCCAATGCCGCGTTGAGCTGCACCAACTGCGCCAATCCCATCGTGACGGCCAATCAGAACACCACCCTGTACGTCACAAGCGGGGGAACCGGCTCGCAGAACGCGGTGAACGGCGCTTTTACCCAAGGAAATACCGGTTTCACGTCCCAATACCTCTACAACGCCACGAGCATCTGGAACGAAGGCACCTACGCCATCACCAACAGCGCCAATGCCGTGCACCCCAACTTTGCCGCTTGGCCGGACCACACCACCGGAACCGGATTGTACATGGCCGTCAACGGTTCTGTAACGGCCAACAAAGTCTTTTGGCAGCAGGCGGTTCCACTGCCTCCAGGTGCGCAAGTGACCATGACCTATTGGATTTTGACCATGGCGACCCCGGCCAGCAGCGTGCGTACCAAGGTCAACAACGTACAGGTGGGGCAGGTGCTGAGTGCGCCCCTGACCACTGGGGTTTGGACCCAGCACCAGCAAGTGTTTACGGCGGGCACCGGCGCCACTACTTTGGTGACGTTGGAATCCGTGTACACCGCCTCCGCGGGCAATGATTTTGCCCTGGACGACATCTCCTTTGCCTACAACTGTCAGGACACAGACACGGTGCAGGTAATCGCCAAACCACGTGCGGCCCTCACCATGACCCTCACGGACACCACCGGGTGCGGCACGGTGTGTCCCAGCTTCACTGGCGCTGTTTCCGGCCAACCCGTAACCGGACTGAACTGGGATTTTGGCGACGGAACCACGGCGGCCGGCTTCACCCCATCCCATTGCTATTCTACCCCCGGAACGTACACCGTCACCCTGAGCGGCACCACCTTGGGCGGCTGTACCACCACCTTAGCGCGTCCGTCGGTAACCGTTCTGCCGGGAGCGAATTTGTCTGCAGTTCCCACCGACACCACCGGATGCGGTTCTTTGTGCGTCTCCTGGAACAACACCAGTACGTTCACGCCCGGTTACCCGGTGCAGACCGTTTTGTGGGAATTTGGCGATGGCACCTCCGATACGGCCTGGAGTCCCAGTCATTGCTACCTGGCCCCCGGGCAGT
>CAYXHJ010000070.1:0-2556 GCA_964464855.1 uncultured Owenweeksia sp.
CCGCGTCCGTAGACCGCATTGAGATTTGGGACAAGACGCCGGATACCGTGGTGCTCTCCCGCGAAAACGGACGCTGGATGGTGAACGGAAAGTACCCCGCGCGTCCGGATGCCGTTGAGGTGCTGCTGGAGACCTTCCACCGCATGGAACTGCGCAATTTTCCGCAGCAGTCCGCCCTTCCCACCATTGTTCAGGCCTTGTCCACGTACGGCAAGGAGGTAAAAGTTTATGCCGACGGCGAGGAGGTGAAGCACTTTTATGTGGGCACAGCAACCCCGGACAAGTTGGGGACGTACATGATGCTGCACGGGGCAGACCAACCGTATGCGGTGCACAGTCCCGGGTTCAACGGTTACTTGAGTTCCCGCTTTTTTACCCGCGAGGATTTGTGGCGAGACCGAACCCTTTTTGGCGTGGACCACCGGGACCTGCGCGAGGTGCGCATGCGCTACTTTGATTCGACGTCGGCCTCCGTGGCTTTGACCCGCGCGGACGACGGCAGCTACGCCGTGTATCCTTTGCTGGCCAACGGACAAAAAGGTGCTCCTCTGGCCCAGCCGCGCGATTTGTCCGTACAAGCGGCCTTCGCCGCCTACCGCACCCTCATGTACGAAGGAATGATCATCCCGTCGGATAAAGTTTTTGGCAAACAAGACAGCTTGCGCAAGAGCCAACCGGTTTTCGAATTGTACCTTCGCTCCAAGGACCAGGATTGGACCCTGACGGCGTACCACGTGCCCGGTGATCCGGAAGCGGTGCCGTACGAGGGTGCGCCGGCGTCGCGCTTTGACCCGGACCGATACTACGCTTTTGTGAGCGACGGTCGGTTTGTGTTGATCCAGCGGCACGGTTTTCAATCGGCCTTGTTTTCCCTTCGTTCGTTCCGTTAATTTGCCCTTATGAAATTCATCGTCTCCAGCGGCCAATTGCTCCGCTCCTTGCAATCCATCTCCGGCGTCATCAACAGCAACAATACGTTGCCTATTCTGGATAACTTCCTGTTGGAGTTGGCTCCGTCTGCTTTGAAAATTACGGCGTCGGACCTGGAAACCACCATGAGCACCACCGTGCGCGTTGAGGCGGACGGCGACGGTTTGGCGGCGGTACCGGCGCGCATTTTGCTGGATACCCTCAAGTCTTTCCCGGAGCAACCCCTGACTTTTACCTTCGACGCCAAGGCGGGCGCGGTGGAGATCAGCAGCGATTTTGGTAAGTACTCCGTGGCTTTCGTGGACGGATCTGAATTCCCGCAACTTCCAGATTTGGAAGACGCCAGCTCCGCTGAATTGCCCGCGCACGTGCTGACCACGGCCATTCAGAAAACGCTTTTTGCCGCAGGAAACGACGAGTTGCGCCCGGTGATGAGCGGGGTCTTTTTCCAGTTTGCTGCAGACAGCCTCACGTTTGTGGCGACCGACGCCCATCGCTTGGTGCGCTACCGCCGCACGGATTTGGGAACGGACCATACGGCCGAATTCATTCTACCGAAGAAGCCGTTGAATTTGCTGAAGGGTTCCGTGGGCAACGGCGCCAACACGGTGACCATTACCCATACCGCAGCAAATGCGCGTTTTGAGTACGACGACACCGTGCTGACCTGCCGACTCATCGACGGTAAATACCCGAATTACGAGGCGGTCATCCCGCGCGACAACCCCAACAAAATGACGTTGGACCGCACTTCCTTGCTGAGTTCCGCCAAGCGCGTTTCCATTTTTGCCAACAAGACCACCCACCAGATTCGCTTCAAGGTGGCGGGCAACGAGTTGCACATCTCCGCGGAAGACGTGGATTTCGCCAACAAGGCCCACGAACGCTTGACGTGCCACTACGAGGGCAACGACATCGAAATCGGCTTCAATTCCCGCTTCATCGCAGACATGCTGGGCAACCTGGGGGCTGAGGAAGTGCGCATTGAACTGTCTTCGCCCAACCGCGCCGGACTCATTGTTCCGTCCGACGGCACCGAAAACGGCGAAGATGTTTTGATGTTGGTCATGCCGGTAATGCTGAACAGTTAATCGGCTACGTACGCCCGGAAACTTTGGGTTTTTATCCCGGAGGGTCGTGACGTACTTGGGTTCTCTACCTCCCTTTCGCCCCCCAGCTTCGAACGACCGTTCCAATCCATCCGCCTAACCGTTCCAGCGCAATGAATGTCTTGGTTGTTGCCGACGTCCACGGATGCTACCGAACCCTCAAACGTTTGGTGGAATTGCATTGGAAAACCGGTGAAGAGTTCTTGGTGTTTGCCGGCGATTTGATCAACAAGGGCCGACGTTCGGCCAAGGAGATCCATCAGGATGCCGTCGGCGCAGGCCGGCGGCAGCTCGGCCATCGAGCTGAAGCCCTCATGGCGGATCGAGAAGCGCGCATCGGCGCGGGCAAGCTCGTCGGCCACAGCCACCGCCTGCGCATCCCTGTCGAAGGCGGTGAGTCGCCCCTCGGGGCCGAGCCGCGACAGGATCAGGCCCGAATGGCCGCCGCGCCCGAAAGTCGCGTCGATGTAATGACCATCGGGCCGGATCGAAAGTGAGTCGACCGCCTCGTCCAGCA
>CAYXHJ010000070.1:2566-7849 GCA_964464855.1 uncultured Owenweeksia sp.
GGTTGCAGTTAGAATTTCCGTACCACGTTTTTGTGGTGAAGGGCAACCACGAACTGATGTTTGAGGAATCCATCCTGGACGGAAAAATTATTCCGGTGGTGGAGAAGTCCAAAAAAGACTTTGTTAAGCGCGAGGTGAGCCTGCGAAAAACAGCCGAATGGATGCGTCAATTGCCGCTCAAATGGGAAACGCCTCATTTGTTGGTGACCCACGCCGGGGTAGCAGCCACAGCGCGCGATCCGTACAATGCCTTCAGCAGCCGCGGCGTCCTCCACAACCGCTCCCCCCTACGCTCGGTAGGAAAACTGCAGCTGTTTGGGCACGTGGTGCAACCCACCGGAAAACCCACCTTTTTTGCCGCACCGCGCGCTTGGGGCATTGACACCGGTTGCTGGCGCGGGGGCGGATTGAGCGCCTTGCGCTTGGGTTACGAAGGTTCTGTGATTCAGGTCATCCAAGAACCCACGGACCCAACGGATCTTTGAGTGCCGGATCTGCGCATCTTTGGCGCATACCCCTTTACGCCCGACCTTTGTAGCTTCCAAATCAGTACGAACCTTTGTGTTAATCAATCTTTATGGCCACCAACAGTCAATTTCGCGTCCCCACACCGGTCAATGAACCCGTGTATTCCTATGCTCCCGGAACGCCCGCACGCGAGGCGTTGATTGCCAAGTACAACGAACTGTACGCGGCACATGTGGACGTTCCCATGGTCATCAACGGAGAAGAAGTGCGCACCGGGAATACGGTAACCATTGCGCCGCCGCACGACCGGCACCACACCATTGGCGTGTGGCACCGCGGCGACAAAACCCACGTGCAAGCGGCGGTGGACGCGGCCTTGGCTGCGCGTTCGGCCTGGGGATCTTTGGCCTGGGAACAGCGCGCTGCCATCTTTTTGAAGGTTGCAGACTTGGTGAGTGGCCCGTACCGCTCCACCATCAACGCGGCCACCATGTTGGCGCAGTCCAAAACCGCACACCAAGCAGAAATTGACGCAGCGTGCGAGTTTGCAGACTTTCTTCGGTTCAACGTGCAGTACATGACGGACCTCTACGCGCAACAGCCAGACTCGTCCCCGGGAATGTGGAACCGTTTGGAATACCGCCCGTTGGAAGGTTTTGTAGTGGCCATTACCCCCTTCAATTTCACGGCCATCGCCGGAAACTTGCCGGCTGCGCCCGCGTTGATGGGCAACACGGTGGTTTGGAAACCGGCGGACACGCAGGTCTACTCAGCCCATGTGGTGATGAACCTGTTCCGTATGGCGGGTCTTCCCGCCGGCGTAATCAATTTGGTGACGGTGGACGGCCCGGATTTGGGCGACGTGGTTTTTGCGCACAAAGATTTTGCTGGTCTTCACTTTACGGGCTCTACCGGAGTTTTTCGCCATTTGTGGAAGACCATTTCCAACAACTTGGACCGCTACAAATCCTACCCGCGCATCGTGGGCGAAACCGGCGGCAAGGATTTCATTGTAGCCCACCCGTCTGCGGATGTAGATGCGGTGGTGGCCAACGCCCTGCGCGGGGCCTTTGAGTTCCAAGGCCAAAAATGCTCCGCAGCTTCGCGGGCGTACATCCCCCGCTCCCTGGCAGCCGCCTTCCAAGAAAAGTTGGTCGCAGAATTGGCGACGGTGCGCATGGGCACCCCGGGGGACCTCGGCAATTTCTTTTCGGCCGTAATCGACGAACGCTCGTTCGACAAAATTGCCGGCTACATTGAGGCAGCACGGCAAGATCCGTCGTGCACCATCCTTGCGGGCGGAACCTACGACAAGTCCGTGGGATATTTTGTGGCCCCCACCGTGGTGGTGACCACCAACCCCAAGGCCAAAACCATGGTGGAGGAAATCTTTGGACCGGTTTTGACCGTTTTCGTATACGAGGATGCTGCTTGGGAGGAAACCCTCACGCTCGTGGACGAAACCTCCGAATACGCGTTGACGGGAGCCATCTTCGCGCGCGACCGGTACGCCATTGAGCACGCGATGAAACGCTTGGAAAATGCCGCGGGCAATTTCTACATCAACGACAAGCCCACGGGTGCCGTGGTGGGTCAGCAGCCGTTTGGCGGCGCGCGCGGCAGCGGCACCAACGACAAGGCAGGTTCTTACCTCAACTTGATTCGCTGGGTTTCTCCGCGCACCATCAAGGAAACGTTGGTCTCTCCAACGGACTACCGCTACCCGTTCTTGGGTTGATGCGAGGCGGCGCGCACCGTGTGCGCGCCGCGGATTTTGAACACAAAAAAGGCCGGTTTACCGGCCTTTTTTGTTGGTTTGCGCCCAGAAAACGCACGGTGAGAACCGTCGGGGCGGCACGCTACCGAACGCGCACCTCCACCACGGCTTTGGTGGAAAAAAACTCCGTGGGAATGCGGTCCGCCAGCGGATGCACGGTGCAGTGGGGAATGCCTTGCAGTTCTTCGCGCAAATCACCCCCCTTGAGGGCGAGCAGACGACGTCCGGCACCCGGGGCCCATTGGCTTCGCATCCATTCCAGGAGTTGGGGCATCGGGGCCACGGCCCGGGTCACCGCGGTGCGAAAGCCGCCCGGAAGCGACTCCACGCGGGCGTGCACGGCCTCCACATTCTTTAATTCCAAGGCGTCGGCCAGGGCCTGAACCACTTTGATTTTCTTGCCGATTGAATCCACCAGGGTGAAGTGGGTGTTGGGGTACAAAATGGCCAAGGGAATGCCTGGAAATCCACCGCCGGTGCCAATGTCCACCACGCGCTGACCGTCCAGCGGGCCCAAAAAAGGTGCCAAACAGGCGGAATGCAGCAGGTGGCGTTCCGCAGCGTGCTCCAAATCTTTGCGGGAGATGACGTTGATTTGGGCGTTCCAAACCGCCAATTCCGCTGGCAATGCTTGCCATTGCTCGCGCTGGTGGTCCGTTAAGAACAGGCCCAAAGATTCTAAGTAACCGGTGGCCTCTTGCGGGGAAAGCAGTGCCTCCATACTACCAGCGTCGTTTTGCGGGCGTGAAGGTGCGGCGTACGGCCAGACCCATGCGTTGGAACCAGTAGACCCACTCCAAAACCGGGAACAAGACCACCAAACCACCCAAAGCGAGGAAGCGTCCGGCTAATGCCCACTGCGTCCAAACCAGTACCGTACGCCCCCCCACCAGGGCCAGCCAATAAATCCACCAATTGGGAATCAGGGGAATGAGGGCGGCGGTGCCCAAGGCAGACAACGCATAGAGCCACTGAACCCAGCTGTGCAGCTGCAGCGCGGCAAGGGTGGACGGCCGGTAGGCCGAGCGCGCTTGGGCCTGATCGCGCAAGGTGCGCTTCCATCGGTCTTTGTTGGCGGGCAGCGGAACAGCAATCTGCGCCTCCGGATGAAGCACCACCCGCACTTTGGTGTTGGGCGCCGCTTCGTTCACAAAGAGGTCGTCCTCACCGGAGGTCAGGTGCATGTGCGACAAGAAACCCTTTAATTCGAAGAAGAGCGAGCGCTGGTAGGCCAAATTGGCGCCGTCGCCGGATACCACCAAGCCCCATTTGGCCCAAGACAAATACTCCAGCTGACGAAAAGCATGGGCAAACCGAACGGTTCGGGCCCACCATCCGGACCCACCTTCCATGCGCGTTACGCCAACGACCAGACGAACGTTGGCATCCGCAAAAGGAGCCGACATTCGCGCGGCCCATCGGTTGGAGACCGGCCTGGCCTCAGCGTGGGTGAGCAAGACGGCGTCGGTCTTGGCGGCCTTGATGCCCAGCGTGATGGGAAATTTCTTGCTGTCGTAAAAACGCTCGGATTTGGGTACCAAAACTTGGTGCAGTTGGGGATAACGCACGCGCAAGCCGTCCAACACTTGCTCGGTTTCGTCCACGCTTTGGTTGTTGATGGCCACCCAGTCTACGCGGTTGGGGTAGTCTTGGTTGGCCCAGCGATCCAACAGTTCCGGGAATAAATCCTCCGCGTTGCGGCCGTCCGCCAGTAAGGACAAGGGAGGCAAATCAGCAGGTGAATCGACGTTTTTTTTGGAAGCCCAAGCCACTTGGGCGAACACCCCCATCCAAACGAAAAGTTGCAAAAAAACGGCACCCGCCAGAACGCACAAAGCAATCCAGAATACCGTTGGGTGGGTGGGGTCAAACATCGCACAAAAGTAGTGAAAAGCGCGGCGTACTTTTGCAGGATGCAATTTGACCTCACTGCCCAAGACCCCGGGAGCAAAGCCCGCGCCGGAGTACTCCATACGGGCCACGGCCCGGTGCAGACACCGCTGTTCATGCCGGTGGGAACGGTGGGTACGGTCAAGGGCGTTTTTCCCCAACAATTGAAGGAAGACACCCACGCGGGAATCGTGTTGGGAAATACGTACCACTTGTACTTGCGCCCGGGAACCTCCGTGCTGAACCAAGCCGGGGGCCTGCATCGATTTATGGGCTGGGACGGCCCCATGCTGACGGACAGCGGCGGTTTTCAAGTGTACTCGTTGGAGGACCGTCGGAAAATCCGAGAGGAAGGGGTCACTTTTCAATCGCACATCGACGGCAGCAAGCATTTGTTCTCTCCGGAGTCCGTCATGGACATCCAGCGGAACATTGGCGCGGACATCGTCATGGCATTTGACGAGTGTACTCCCTACCCGTGCCCAGAGCCCTACGCGCGAGACGCCATGCACCTCACGCACCGCTGGCTGGATCGCTGCTTGGCGCGTTGGAACGAAACCGAGCCGCTCTACGGGTACGACCAAGCGTTGTTTCCCATTGTTCAAGGAAGCGTTTACCCGGAGTTGCGCAAGGAATCGGCCGATGCGATCGCCGAGAAAGGTGCTTGGGGCAACGCCATTGGCGGCCTGAGCGTTGGAGAACCCCACGACGACATGTACGCCATGTGCGAATTGGTGTGCGACCGGCTTCCCGCGGATCGTCCGCGCTACCTCATGGGCGTGGGCACCCCCGCCAACATCCTGGAAAACATTGCCTTGGGCGTGGATTTGTTCGACTGCGTCATGCCCACCCGCAACGCACGGAACGGGCAAATATTCACCTGGGAAGGCACGATAAACCTGCGCAACGCCAAGTGGGCCAACGACTTCACCCCCCTGGACCCCGCCGGCACCAGTTTTGTGGACCAAACCTTCACGAGGGCCTACCTGCGGCACCTGATTCACGCCGACGAATCCCTGGGCAAGCAAATTGCTACCCTTCACAACCTGCGGTTTTACTTGGAGTTGGTGGAAACGGCGCGGCAAAAAATCACCGAAGGCACCTTTGCCGCTTGGAAAAACCAAGTGGTCCCCAAACTGCAGCAACGC
>CAYXHJ010000071.1:0-7801 GCA_964464855.1 uncultured Owenweeksia sp.
ATGCGGATTGAGCAAACCGCGACGCGCGCCAACCCGCGCGCGGCCGGGTAAAAAGTGAATCGCCCGCCTCCGGATGGAGGCTGGCGATTTTCATTTCAAGAATAAGGAAGGGGTGCTGGATTACCAGCGGTATACAAAAGCGTTGATGGTCATGCCGGCACCTACGGATGCAAACAGGAGGAGATCTCCGCGTTGAATCTTATGCCCTTGGTATTGGGTCTTGACCACCAAATCCAAAAGGGTGGGAACCGTCGCCACGGAAGAATTGCCCAACCACTGAATGCTCATGGGGGCGATGGCGTCGACGTGATCCACTTTCATGCCGTATGCAAGCGCTCAATGACCGCGTGGTCCAATTTGGCATTGGCTTGGTGAATGAAAATTTTCTTGATTTCAGAGAGATGCACGCCCGCGTTGTCCAGCGCAGCTTTCATGCCGTCCGGTACGTGGCGCAACGCAAATTCGTAAATCTTGCGGCCTTTCATCTTGATGAGCATTTCCTTGGGATCCGAGCCCGGTTTGTTGGACGGATTGGATTTCAAGTAATAAGCAATGTCGTTGGCCGTAAAGGTCTGCATGGCCCGTCCCAGGATGTTGGAAGGATTGTTTTCTCCCGCCTCCAAAACCACTGCGCCTGCGCCGTCGGCAAAAATCATGGAATCTCGGTCGTGAACGTCTACCGTGCGCGAAAGCATTTCGTTTCCAACCACCAATGCTCGCTTGGCGTGTCCGGCCAACATGTAGGAATGTGCCGTGAGTACCGATTGCACCCATCCCGGACATCCGGCCAAGACGTCAAAGGCAACAGCATTGGGGTTGCGTATTCCTAGGCCTGCCTTCACGCGTGACGCTAGCGTAGGCATTTGGTCCGTGTGGCGCGATCCAAATGCTAAGTCGCCAAAATTGTGTGTGACAATAATGAGGTCCAACGTTTCTGGATCAATTCCGGCATCTTCCAATGCATGAGCGGCGGCACGTGTTCCCAAGGTTGAACACTGCTCTTCCGGATTGGCCCATCGCCGCTCCCTAATTTCCGTGATTTCTTCAAACTTTTGAATGATGACTTCGTTGGAATGGGGAAAAGGTTGACCCTTTTCGTCGTAAAATTCGCGGTCCAAAAAGGCGCTATTCGGTACGATTTGGTCCGGTATTACACTGCCCGTCCCAATGATGCTCACGGAGATACTCATGGGTACAAAGGTACCGAATCCCCGCGAAAGACCCGTACCTTTGCAGCATGAATCCACACGAAGGCTTGGAAGATCGGGAAATGGACCACCCCAAAGGGTCGGTAGAAACCCCGTTGCGCGCCGATGCGTTTGCGTTGAGCGACGAAGAAAAAATCGAACGAATTGAAGATGCGGTTCGCACCATCTTGGATACTTTAGGCATGGACTTGACGGACGATTCGCTGCGCGGAACGCCGCGTCGGGTAGCGAAAATGTACGTTAAAGAGACCTTCGGTGGTTTGAACCCCGACCGAAAACCGTCCCTGAATACGTTTGAGAACAGCTACGCCTACGGCGAAATGCTGGTGGAGAAAAACATTGTTGTGTACTCCACGTGCGAACACCACATGCTGCCGATTGTGGGCCGTGCACACATCGCGTATCTGAGCAACGAACGGGTCATCGGACTGAGTAAAATGAACCGCATTGTGGACTTTTACGCCAAACGTCCCCAAGTTCAAGAGCGACTTACCCGTCAAATTGTGTCCGCCCTGAAGGAGGCTTTGGGAACCGAGGACGTGGCCTGCATCATCGATGCCAAACATTTGTGCGTGAATGCGCGGGGCATCCGAGACATCGACAGCAGTACGGTAACTGCCGAATACGGAGGACGATTTTTGCACGAAGAGAAGCTTCGACGCGATTTGATGGATTACATTCGATTGGAAACAAAATTTGGGGCATGAGTTTGCAGCTGTACAACACCCTGACTGGCCAGAAGGAACCTTTTGAAGCCCTGCACCCGCCCCACGTGGGTTTGTACGTTTGCGGGCCGACGGTGTATTCCGATGTCCACTTGGGCAACGTCCGTACGTTTTTGAGCTTCGACTTGGTGTTTCGCTACCTGCAGTATTTGGGATTCAAAGTGCGCTATGTTCGGAACATTACGGACGCAGGGCATTTGGAGAATGACGCGGACGAAGGCGAGGACAAGATTGCGAAAAAAGCACGCTTGGAGTCTTTGGAGCCC
Organism: uncultured Owenweeksia sp.; assembly: GCA_964464855.1. Classification (GTDB taxonomy): domain Bacteria; phylum Bacteroidota; class Bacteroidia; order Flavobacteriales; family Schleiferiaceae; genus CAMDTE01. The sequence goes on from CAYXHJ010000071.1 coordinate 2,200, forward strand.
ATGGAAATCGTACAGCGCTACACCGTAGGCTTTCGGGAAGTTATGCGTCGGTTCAACGCCTTGCCACCGAGCATTGAGCCCACCGCTACCGGACACATTGTGGAGCAGATTGAAGCCTGCAAGGACTTGCTCAACAAGGGACTGGCCTACGAAGTGAACGGATCCGTTTACTTTGATGTGGAAGCGTACCGAACGTCCAACCACTACGGCAAGTTATCCGGACGGGTATTGGAAGAATTGCAAGCCGGTTCACGAGAACTGGAGGGGCAAAGCGAAAAGCGCAGTCCCATGGACTTTGCTTTGTGGAAAAAAGCCTCACCGTACCACATCATGCGTTGGCCGTCTCCGTGGGGAGAAGGATTTCCAGGTTGGCACTTGGAGTGTTCGGTCATGAGTACGAAGTATTTGGGGGCATCGTTTGACATCCACGGCGGCGGGATGGATTTGAAGTTTCCGCACCACGAATGCGAAGTTGCACAGAACAACGGATGCAATGGGACCGACGGTGCTCGCTATTGGATGCACGCCAACATGTTGACCTTGAACGGCAAGCGGATGTCTAAAAGCACCGGTAATACGTTGCTTCCGGAAGAGTTGTTCACGGGCAACACGCCTCACCTGACCCAAGGCTTTTCACCCGCTGTGGTTCGGTTCTTTATGCTCCAAGCCCACTACCGAAGCGTATTGGATTTCAGTAATGAAGCCCTTTTGGCTGCGGAAAAAGGCTACGATCGCTTGCTCGCTGCTTGGAAGGTCCTGAACGAACGTCGTCCGAAACATTTTTCCGGGCCCAGTGCTTGGTCCTTGATCGATTGGAATTTTGATTGCCGCGCAGCGATGGACGACGATTTCAACAGCCCCATTTTAATTGCGCATTTGTTTGATGCCGCCAAGGCCATTCAAGCGGATGCTGATGGTCGAGCGCTACTGACCGATGCCGACGCTGCCGAATTAAGCACGGAGCTTTCTACGTGGTTGTTTGATGTGTTGGGGCTGGTTTCACCAGCGGACACGTCCAACTCCAACAACTTGACGGATGCGTTGGATGCCGCCATGAGTGCCGTAATCCACGTGCGGCAAAAGGCCCGTGCCGAGCGAGATTTTGCTACCAGCGACGCCATTCGCGATTTGTTGGCAAAGGGTGGAATTGTGTTGAAGGATGGAAAAGAGGGTACGGAATATTCCGTGGATCGCAGACCGTGACGCCCGCTACCGTGAATAAAATTTTCACCTGGATTGTGGCCAGTCCCTTGTTGGTGTTGGTGGGAACGTATCGGTACCTCATCTCCCCCCTAACGCCTCCCTCCTGCCGACATACTCCCACGTGTTCGACGTACATGCAAGAAGCCATTCGCGTTTGGGGACCCTGGCAAGGAAGTTTGTTGGGCCTGCGTCGGTTGAGCAAGTGCCATCCTTGGGGTACGTGGGGATACGATCCTGTGCCTCAAAAACCAGAAAATGAATTTACTTCCAAGCCCCACTGATTTCACGTAACTTCCCCTCATGTTTGCCACCGCTACTCTTACTTGGGCCGCCGAGAACGGCCTAGATCTTGGTTTTTTTACCCTTCGTTACTACAGCTTGCTGTTTGCGGCTGGCTTTTTCTTGGGGTACCGTCAAATGCGGAAGTGGTTCGCCAGCGCCGGTTTGACCAACGATCAATTGGATACATTGCTGACCACGATGGTGGTGGCCACGGTGGTTGGCGCTCGTCTGGGGCACGTCTTTTTCTACGACTGGGGCTACTACCAAAATCATTTGGTAGAGATATTCTATGTTTGGGAAGGCGGATTGGCGAGTCATGGTGCGGCTGCAGCCATCTTGGTGGCCATGTATTGGTATGCCAAAAACGTCATCCAAAAACCCTATTTGTGGATGATGGACCGATTGGTCATTACGGTGGCATTGGCAGGAGCGTTCATCCGAACCGGAAACTTAATGAATTCAGAAATCTATGGCGATCCAGCCAATTCCGTCGTTCAAACGGTTTTTGCCCGGCCGGTATTGGATTTGATGGATAACCACTACGGACATGCGTTGCTTGGAGCCCGCTTGGAACGGGACACCGACCGGCCGGTTTTGGTAACGGACACGTTGAATTTACCCGCCTATCGCTTGGTGGTTCAGCCCGTTCAGGGCATGGGACCGGGAGAATTGGAAGCACTTTGGCAGGGCCAGTTGATGCCGCATTTGCAGTCACGCCCCAAAGATCGAGTACATTTTGTAGGTGCTCCCGGTAGTGCTGTTGTCCCGCTGGAAAGTGGGGAATACGCCTTACTTGGGTACGGGATACCGCGGCACCCCACCCAAGTGTACGAAGCACTTTTCTATCTATTGGTGTACGTCGTTTTGTTGTGGATGGCGGGACGTGGTTCGTTTGCCGCATCGGGTCAAATTTTTGGCGCCTTCTTGTTGGGTGTCTTTGGTTTCCGATTTGTTGTGGAATTTTTAAAGGCCAATCAAAGTGGTTTTGAGGCAGGCATGGCGCTTAACATGGGTCAATGGTTGAGTGTACCGTTGGTTGTTTTGGGTATTATTCTGTTGTGGAAATCCCGAACCTCATCGCAGAACGGCTAATCGAACCGTTGGCAACACGATCTTCTACACATCCTTCATATTTGTATTTTTTATACCATGAACCGATTGATGAAACAAGTGGGTACCGGTTTGCTTTTGCTCGCTGCAGCCGGATTTATAGCCTTGCAGGTAGGACCGGCCTGCCAACGTCAGGAAGCAGGCTCCGTTCAAGATCCTGGCGTTGAAAAAACACCAGAGGCCTACGAACCGCCTTTTACCCAAGAAGGAGTAGGTGCCTTTATTTCTGCATCCACCGGGGACACTTTAAGAAAGTACCGCGTTGAAGTTGCGGAGCGTCCGGATGAAGTTCAGTACGGAATGATGTACCGGAAGCACATGGCCGAGGACATGGCCATGGTGTTCCTGATGGGCGAGGAAACACAACAGAGCTTTTGGATGCACAACACCTACGTATCGTTGGATATTGTGTTTGTAAACCGCAAGGGCAATGTGGTGAGCATCCAAGAGAACTGCACACCACTGACCGATACCCCCCGCCCTTCCGAAGGTCCGGCCAATGTCGTTGTAGAGGTTCCCGGTGGAACGGCACAACGCATTGGCTTAAAAGCTGGAGATCGGTGGGTTTGGAACCGGATTTGAGGCGTGACGCGTAGCTTCATTGAGGACAGCGCCACTCATTGAAAAAGCCCGCCCCGATTTCATCGGGGCGGGCTTTTTTGGTACCTAAGTCCTTCGTTCAAGAAGGTCTTCGGATATCATTCACGCACAAGACTACTTCTTTCCCAAACCTGCTTCTTGCATGGGATTGGCCGAACGTCCTCCACGTCCAGAATTGGAAGGAGCCCATTCCAGGTAGGCATCGGCTGAAGCAGGCCAAACATTGTTCTCGGTGTCAATATCCGCCGTCTCCAATTGAGGATCCAATTCGATACGAACCGCCTTACCGGGCAATGCAAACGTTTTAACAAACTCAGTTTCGTTGCGCAACCAAACCTCGGCCGGAAGGCGCTCGTCCACCACTTGCCCGTTCTCCAAAGTAAAACGAACCAGAACGGGCATGATGAGACCGCCTTTGTTCGTTATGGTCAGTTCGTGAAAATAGGTCCCTGCGCGCTTGGCTGCGGCGGCTTTCTGACCTTCCGCATTGGCCTTTGCCAGGGCAGCCTCTGCTTTGGTCAATTCCTCTCGTTTGTAGGCCGTGTTGTAGTAATCGGAAGCCTCCGGGATGCGGTCCACTACTGTAGCCGCATTGCTCTTTTGGTTTCGACCGTACCCAATGTGTGCGTTGCGGCGTTCGCGTTCTGCGTTCACCTTACGGGCCTTGGCTTCGGCAGGGAATTCAGGCATGGCGGCAATCCGAACCTTGGTCAGCGCTTGATCGCACGGCTCCGTGGTGTAAAACCAACCGCGCCAAAACCAATCCAAATCCGTTCCGGATGCGTCCTCCATCGTTCGGAAAAAGTCGGCCGGGGAAGGATGCTTGAACGCCCATCGCTCGCAGTACGTTTTGAATGCAAAGTCGAACAATTCCCGTCCCAAAACGGTCTCGCGCAAGATATTGAGCGCCGTTGCAGGCTTTCCGTAGGCATTGTTCCCAAACTGAAGGAGCGACTCCGAGTTGGTCATGATGGGAACCTGGCTGTTGGCCGGAGACTTCATGTAATCCACAATCTTGTACGCGGGGCCGCGTCGGGCGGGATAGTCCCGGTCCCACTCCATCTCGGTTAGGTACTGAACAAACGTGTTCAGTCCCTCGTCCATCCACGTCCAATCGCGCTCGTCGGAATTGATGATCATGGGGAAAAAGTTGTGGCCAACTTCGTGAATGATCACACCGATCATGCCGTACTTGGTTCCCTCCGAGTACGTACCGTCGGGCTCCGGACGCCCGCCGTTGAAACAAATCATGGGGTATTCCATGCCGATGTCCGCTGTATGAACGGATATAGCACGCGGGTAGGTATAATCGACGGTAAACTTGGAGTAGGTGGCGATGGTGTGCGCCACAACGCGTGTGCTGTATTGCTCCCACAAGGGATTGCCTTCTTTGGGGTAAAAGCTCTCCGCCATAACGGTCTTGCCCCCTACCCGAACGCCCATGGCGTCCCAAATGAATTTCCGAGAAGTCGCAAAGGCGAAATCTCGGACGTTGGTTGCTTTGAATTCCCACGTTTTTTCCGACTTGGACCGACCCTTTTCGGCGGCCTCGGCTTCTTCTTGGGTGCCGATGAACACGGGCTCGTCTGTGGTGGTACGTGCTTCTGCGTAGCGGCGACGCTGCTCGGCCGTCAATACGTCCGACTCGTTCTGGAGTTCTCCGGTTGCGGCTACCACGTGATCGGCAGGAACGTGAATTCGAACTCGGTAGTTGCCAAAGGGCAAGGTAAATTCTCCCATTCCTAGAAATTGCTTGTGCTGCCAGCCCACGTTGTCTCCATATACGGCCATGCGCGGAAAAAACTGGGCCAAGGTGTAAAGGGTATTGTTCTCCTCTTTAAAGTGCTCGTAGCCCGATCGTCCCCCGTCTTGCATGCGATCGTTGATGGTGAAGTGCCAGGCCATTTGCAGTTGCAGCACCTGACCGGGATTTAAAGGTTGCGGCAAGTCTACCCGCATCATGGTATTGACCACGGTGTACTTGAGGGGCTTGCCGTTTTGGGCCATCTTGTCGATGGAGAATCCGCCGGGAAAATCGTAAAAGAAATCCTCCAATCGTTCCGGAGTCATTTTCTCCGGTAGCGCATTGCCGCGCGTGATTTTTTGGTTCACGCTCTTGGGATCCTTCTCGTTTTGATCCAATTGCAGCCAAACGTATTCCAATACGTCTGGAGAATTGTTCGTGTACGTAACGGTACCCGTTCCTTTCAAAACGTGGGTGTCCTCGTTCAACCAAACTTCCAAATCGTAATCCGCCTGCTGTTGGTAGTACGCCGCGCCGGGGGCGCCACTGGCCGTGCGGTAGCTGTTGGGGGTGGGCAGCTCAGTACCCAATTGCCGAAATTTGGACTGATTGGTGCGGTCAAACGGTACCGACTGTGCAAATGCAGCACAAGAAAGGCCAATA
>CAYXHJ010000072.1:0-7739 GCA_964464855.1 uncultured Owenweeksia sp.
CGTGGTGGGCAGCGAGTGGCGGAGTGGGAAGGTGAAGATGGAGAGCTGCTCGTCCGAAAAAACCCGTCGTAAAGGCTCTGAATCCGTGGACACAAAGTGCAGTGGATAGCAGGTCCAAGTGCCGCTGGTTTTGAGTGTGGAGCGCACCCATTCTTCCAGCGCCGGGGGGCCTACCAACACCAGGGGATCCCTGCGTCCCAATAAATGAAACGTACTCAGCAAACCCGGCAGACCAAACACGTGATCGCCGTGCATGTGGCTGATGCACACCACCTGGATGCGGGTGAATTTAATCTTGTTCCGGCGCAGCTGAACCTGGGTGCCCTCCCCGCAATCAATCAGCACCAAACGCCCGTTGCACTCCACCACTTGGGCCGATGGATTGACCGTGGCTGCCGGAGTGGCCGCTCCACAGCCCAAGACCGTTACTGAAAGTGACATGGGGTAAAGGTCGGAATTCGGCGGAGTCCCCGCAAAGCCGTATCTTTGATTCTTGAAATGACGCAGAAACGCTTGTTCGGCCCCGAGGAATTGGGAATCATCCTGCACCGACTGGCGTGCCAATTGCGGGAATCCCACATCGACTTCAATTCGACCGTTTTAATTGGGCTCCAGCCTCGCGGAATGGCATTGGCGCGCGCATTGAGTCAAATCTTAGCCCACGATTACGGACTTCAAGACGTGGCGCTGGGCGCTTTGGATGCCACTTTTTTTCGCGACGATTTCCGACGTCGGGACGAACCCATCCGAGCCAACCGCACGGAAATTGAACACTCCATAGAGGGCAAGCGGGTGGTCTTGATTGACGATGTCTTGTATACCGGACGAACTCTGCGCGCCGCCTTGGACGCCCTGCACGCTTTTGGACGCCCGCAACGCACGGAATTGTTGGTTCTGATCGACCGTCGTTTCCGCCGTGAATTGCCCATCCAACCGGATTACGTGGGCCGCCACGTGGACGCTTTGGACACGGAAAAAGTCCGTTTGGAGTGGGCGGAAGACGGCAAACTGGAATCTGTTTTTTTGGTCTCCGAAACCCCGGCCTCATGAGCACCCTCAGCGTTCCCCATTTGTTGGGCATCAAAGACCTCACCCCAGAGGATTTGGACCTTATTTTCAAAACGGCGGAGCAGTTCAAGGAGGTGATCAATCGCCCCATCAAAAAAGTGCCTTCGCTGCGGGACATCACCGTAGCCAACCTGTTTTTTGAAAACTCTACCCGAACGCGCCTCTCCTTTGAACTGGCCGAAAAACGCTTATCGGCCGACGTCGTCAACTTCTCTGCAGCGCAGTCCAGCGTAAAAAAAGGGGAGACGTTGGTGGATACCGTGAACAACATCTTGGCCATGAAAGTGGACCTGGTTGTCTTGCGCCACAGCGCTCCTGGAGCCGCTTACTTTCTCAGCCAGCACGTTGATGCGAGCATTGTGAATGCCGGTGACGGCGCGCACGAACACCCCACCCAAGCGCTTTTGGATGCATTTTCCATGCGCGAGGCCTTGGGGCGAACGGACCTGCACGGCGTACGGGTGGCCATTGTTGGCGATATTTTACACAGCCGCGTGGCGTTGAGCAATATTTTTTGCTTGCAAAAACTGGGAGCAGAGGTTGCTGTTTGCGGCCCCAATACGCTGATCCCCAAACATCTTCCCGAATTGGGTGTTCGCGTAGAGTCGGACCTCAACACGGTCTTGGAATGGGCCGACGTGGTCAACATGCTGCGCGTGCAACACGAGCGCATGGACATGCCGTACTTCCCCAGCCTGCCGGAGTACATCGTTCAATACGGAGTGGACCGCAATCGATTGGAATCCTTAAAGAAAGTGCCCGTCATCATGCACCCCGGCCCCATCAACCGCGGCGTGGAACTTTCTTCCGATGTTGCAGATTCCGAACATTCCATTATCTTGCAGCAGGTTGAGAACGGTGTTGCCATCCGAATGGCGGTGCTGTATCTCTTGGCCGCTCAACGAACACCGCATTATACCTCCTGATGTCTTACAAAATCGAATCGAAAGATCGGTTTCTCCACGTGAAATACCTGGGCGATCTGTTCGACGCAGCTGCGCTTAAAGAATTAGGCACGCTTTTGGATGGTAAACCGCAGGCACACGTGGTGGTGAATCTTCTCTCCGTAGAAGAATTCGACAGCACCGAGCCGTTGCAAGACTTTCAAGCCGACCGAATGGAACAAAACCTCACCTGTGTTTTGGTGGTACGTGAGGCCATGCTTTATTTGTTCGATGAAGACGCTCCGGTGGTGCCCACGTACCAAGAAGGGGTGGACTTCTTTGAAATGGAAGATCTGCAACGAACGTTGTTAGAAGAATAAGCAATGAAAAAATGGACGATTGCGGTTTTGCTGGTGTGCATGGCCGCAGTGCCCGCATGGGCACAAGCGATTAAAAAGCATGCCTTCGGTGTTCAACTGGGCGCCTACGACTTCACCACGGACCTGTCCGGCTGGGGAATCGGCAACGGCATCAGCTACACGTACCAAATGAATCCCCACATCGGGACTTCCGTTTTCGTGCAGAACGCCTACGGCGAGCGCAACGGCGACAGCATCATCCCACCGGATTACGACAGCCGGATCGCAGGCGGATGGACCCTCAACGGTTCCTTGTACGGGCAACAAAGCCCTTTTGACCTGACTTTTCAAGCGGGCCTGCTCTACGGTCGTACAGTGCGCATGCAATACAATAGAGAGTGTCCCACTCCCCCCTATTCCGTTTACTCCTCCAATGGTTTGGGCCTGGTGCTCGGTGCGGGTGGAGTGTATCGATTCGGAGATTGGGGGTTGGGAATCCAAAATCAGACCACCGTCGATTGGAAAACCCAAGACGTTCGTGCGGGCTGGTACCTGCACGTGGAACACCGTTTCTAGTCTGGCTTAGCGGTCCTTCGCGCTCGTTCCAACGACGATTCCTGGTATCGATTCAAGCCCAGTTGCGCGTCCAGTCGGACACGTCGTTGCCGTCAAAATTTCCCGACGACATCAGGGCCACCACGGTGGGAACCCCGTCGTGTTCCACGGCGTGATTCAACGCTGCGCGCACCTCCTCGCTTCGGGTAAACACCTGCGGCGCCGGGGAACCGAATGCTGCACCCACTTGGTTGGCGTTCAGCTCCGGTAGTTTTTTGTGGGCTACTGCCTGCGGGTTAAAATACACCAACGGCACATCCGCACCGTCCAGCGAACCGGCATACAGGGGCAAGAAATCCGGATTTAAGCTGCTGAAGGTATGCAATTCCAAGCAGGCCACTACCCGGCGGTTCGGAAATTGCTCCCGCAACGCGGCAACCGTTGCCTTTACCTTGCTGGGGGCGTGTGCAAAGTCCTTGAAGGCCAAAACGCGCGCACTGGCGGTGGGCAAAGATTCCAAGCGTTTGGACGCTCCTTTGAAGGTGGTGATGGCCTCGTAAAATGATTCGTCGTCCAAGCCCATTTCTTGGGCCAGCCAACGAGCCGCTTCCACGTTGCTGGCATTGTGGGCCCCAAATACCTGGAGTGGCACGTCGCCCAGTGGTGTTTCCAGAACCGTCCGTTCGTTTTCCACGCGGTACGCCGGAGTTCGGTACGGTATCTTCTTCAGCGGTGAGGAGTCCGACTCCACCACCTCAACCACCAAGGGGTCTTCAGCATTGTAGATTACGGCACCTCCGGGCTCCATGGTCCGCAGGAATTGCCGGAACTGCTCGACGTACACTTCTAAAGTGGGGAATACGTTGATGTGGTCCCACGCAATACCGGTGATCAGCGCTATGTTGGCACGGTACAAATGAAACTTGGGAAGCGGCTCCAAGGCGGAACTGAGGTACTCATCGCCTTCCAGGACCATAAACTCGGCTTCGGACGACAGGCGAACCATGGTGGAATACCCTTCCAAGAGCGCGCCTACCATAAAATCTTCGCGTCTGCCGGCACCGTTTAGGGCGTGTAAAAGCATGGAGGTTACCGTGGTTTTGCCGTGGCTTCCCGCCACCACCACGCGGGTTTTATCCCTGGATGCCTCGTACAAGAAGGCTGGGTACGAATGAATGGGGAGTCCCAATGCCTGGGCGGCCAACAACTCCGGATTGTCTCCGCGCGCATGCATGCCCAAGACCACCGCATCCAAATCCGGAGTGATTCGGGCAGGATCCCAACCCAACGAGGAAGGAAACAATCCTACGGCTTTCAAACGACTGGCCGAAGGTTCGAAAATTTCGTCGTCGGAACCCGTCACGCGATCCCCGCGTTCGTGCAGGGCGAGGGCCAAGTTGTGCATGGCACTGCCCCCAATGGCAATAAAATGTACGCGCACCGTTAAATCTGAATAACAAAGGCCGGCACTAAATTTTGCTTGATTTTCACGGCCTCAGCAAAATCACCCGGCTTGGTGGGATCCGATTCAATGATGGGCGTTTGCCAAGGATCAATTCCTTGCAAAAGGCGGTCGATGTTCAGAACGACGTTGATGTTGCACGTGCGGTTACCACCGATGGAGAAGCCCATTTTGCGCTCAAATTTGGTGTTTAAGGCGGGAGTAGCTACCACTAAGGTGAAGGGTTTTGTGGGGGCTAACGTATCGCCCGTCTTGCGCATCACGCCCGTAAAATACATATGGTTGTATCCTTTGCCGGCCCCACGGTAAAGCACACCGTCGCGAAGTGGGTGATCTTCGGGGAACTGTCCCGGTGCAATTTTAGCGTTGTTGGTGTCTACACCCAAGGTGAAAAAGTGGGTGCCGTTGTAGGCGCCTGCTGGCATTTTCGCCAAGTAGGCTTCGTTCGTACCAAAAGCGTGCATCGTTACGGTCGTATCTGCGTGCAGGGTATCCCCGGAAGTGCTCACAAAGGTGTATCCAGAATACAAGAAGCGAACGTCCGTAAATTTCACTTCCGCCTGACCAATGGTGTACAGGGAATCCGACGAAAGCAGCTGACCTCCGAAGTACGAGAAAACCTTCAACACAATGTTGCGGTCTTCCATCTTTTCGTTGGGATCAACAATGGTGGCCACGCAGCAAACGGACACAGCCGCAGCAGTCAGGGCAATCAAGAGGGAGCGCATTTTCATTCGACTATCAAGTTTTTGGGACGGTGCGCCGGGCTTTGTTCGATGGCATCCATGATGCGGTCCAACAGGGTTTGGGCGTCTTCGTCCGGATGAAGTTCCAAGGGCTTTTTGAACGTTAAAGATAACGTGGTATTTCGTTTTTTGAGGTACAATCCTTTCTTGTCAAAAGCGCGGCGAAAACCGTCGATGACCACCGGCACCACGAGGGGTTGGGTGTCTTTGATGATGTGCGCCGTGCCGCGTCGTCCGGGGGCAAAGGGTTTGGTGGTTCCTTGGGGGAACGTAATGACCCAACCGTATTGGATGGCTTTTCGAATGTTCTCAATGTCCCGAGGATCTACACCTCGATCCACCGTTTTTCCCGCGGCCCGCCACGTGCGCTTGATGCTGATGGATCCTGCCAATGCCAACAAACGCGGCAAGAGTCCCGCCTTCATGGTCTCCTTGGCCGCCACGAAAAAGAGGTTCGTTTTTGGAAACCCCATCCGCCACCAAGCGTGGGTTTTTCCGGGCATTCCCCAATACACATGATTGAAAACCAAGTACATGGCACTTACGTCCATGAAATACGTTTGGTGGTTGCTCACGAACAAAACGTTCCGATCCGGCAATCCCGCTAGGTGCTCCACGCCGTGGACTTCCGTTTTGTTGACTTTGTTGAGCCGGTACCAAACGGCCATTCCGAAGGTGAAGATCACCAATCGCTTCAGGAGCAGCGGGGTGCCAAAAGGGTCGCGTTTGAGAAGTTTCAATCGAATTCGTTTGGGAACGCAAAGGTACGCAATTCCCGCAGAGCCAGGACCTCCGCCAGAATCATGGCCGACGCTCCCCAAATGGGTTGCGGAGCCCCTCCCCAAGCCGGCACAACCCCCGCACGAGGCACGTCCACCCGTTCTTCTCGAAACCCCTGAATCGGGAGCACATGCACGTTCGCCACTTCCACGGCGTCTGGACGCCAGGCCCAGGCATGGGGCAATGCGGCGAGCACCGGTTGAACAAAGTAACCGGACGGAGGTATGTACAAGGGGGTCAAGGATCCCAATACCAGGGGTTCCGCCGTTGGCACTCCTAACTCCTCCTCCGTTTCGCGCAATGCTGCAGCGATCCAGTCCGCATCGTGTGCCTCACGCCCCCCCCCGGGAAAGGCCATTTGACCCGAATGTACGCCGTCGTAGGCGGGGCGTTCAATCAAAACCGTATGCAATTGGCTGTTGTGCGGAAACAGCAAAACCAAAACTGCGGCGTGTTTCTTCGCGTGTTCGGGCCGGGGAACAAGCGTCATTTGAGGAGCGCGCTGTGCCGGGGCCATGGCCCTTTGTGCACTCAACCCGGGCAGCTCTACCGGTCCCGACCACCGATTTGCCCAGCCCCGCGCGTATTCCCACCAATCCATGCTTCAAATTTCGGAATATTTGAGCGGTTTGGACGCTTTTTTTGCGTGCTTTGCAGGGTGGAACCGATTTGGGATGATTTGCGCAAGCAATGGGTGGCGAACACCCCGGAAGAGCGCGTACGCCAGCAGGTAATCGCCTGGTTGCTGGAGCGCGGCATTCCGGCATCGGCCATCGGTGTTGAAAAAAAAATAAGCGTCTACGGACGTTTGAAACGCTTTGATTTGTTGGTGTTCCAAAAGGGAATGCCTTGGTTGGTGGTGGAGTGCAAGGCACCGCACGTACCGCTTAACCAAAAAGTATTTGATCAAGTATTTTCCTACCGCCACGCACTGAACTGTCCTTTGGCATTGGCCACCAACGGAGTGCAGTGGATTTTATTCCAGCATCGGCCGGACTTGCCTGCGGGAATGGAGGCCCTGCAGGAACTCCCTACCTTTGCGCCATGAAAATTGCTTCCGTTCGTCTAGCGCCGGGCCGCGACCAGGCTTTGAGCCGTCGCCACCCGTGGATTTTTTCCGGTGCCCTGCACCGCGCTACCCCCTTGCCCGCTGAAGGTTCTTGGGTGCACGTTTTTTCGTCCGACGGAACAAAACCCTTGGCCACCGCACACGCGCAAGCTACTGGCGCCAACATCGCCCTAAAAGTTTTGGCTTTTGGCGAACATGCAACCGATCCAAGCACTTTTTACGAAGCCCGCATTCGCCGAGCGGTGGCTTACCGCCGGAGTTGGGGCTTGGGGTTGGCGCAGCACACCACTGGCTTTCGACTGGTCTTTGGCGAAGGCGACGGCTTACCTGGTTTGATCGTAGACCAATACGGGACCGCGGTGGTGGTTCAATGCCACACCGAGGGCATGCGCAACGATGTTCCATTCGTGGTTTCGGCGTTGCGCGCTGCTTTGGACAATCCGGATTTATCCATCTACGTGCAAGATCAGGGGTGGGACGGAACACCGCAAACCACCGTGCATTTTTTGGAAAACGGAATAGCCTACACCTCAGACGTGGAAGCGGGCCAAAAGACGGGTTTCTTTCTGGACCAACGGGACCACCGAGCGCATGTGGGCCGTTTGGCCGCGGGCAAAAAGGTGGTCAATTTGTTTTCGTACACCGGAGGTTTTTCTTTGGCAGCATTGCAAGGCGGTGCCCGCGAGGTGCTTTCCGTGGATTCTTCCGCCCGCGCATGTTCGCTGGCAGAGGCGCATGCAGCGCAAAACGGATGGGCGGACCGGCATCGTTCCGTGGTGAGCGACGCCTTCGATTACCTGAAAGAGCTTCCTGCGG
>CAYXHJ010000073.1:0-326 GCA_964464855.1 uncultured Owenweeksia sp.
TTGGAAGTTTGGCCACCATCATAGCAACCAAGTTCTTCCACACGGGAAATCCAACCGCCGCTTTTCTCAGTACTTTGGCCACCTTTGCCGCGGGATTTGTGGTTCGTCCGTTTGGTGCGCTCTTTTTTGGCCGTTTGGGGGACCTCATTGGACGCAAGCACACGTTCATGTTGACCTTGTTGCTCATGGGTGGAGCCACTTTTTTGATTGGCTGCATCCCGTCGTACGAGAGCATTGGGTTCTTGGCGCCTTTGGCCATTTTGGTTTTGCGACTGCTTCAAGGTTTGGCGCTTGGTGGGGCGTACGGCGGCGCCGCCACGTACGTG
>CAYXHJ010000073.1:336-7651 GCA_964464855.1 uncultured Owenweeksia sp.
GCCAACCAGCGCGGATTCATGACTTCGTGGATCCAAACCACGGCTACAGTGGGCCTGTTTGTATCCTTGTTGGTCATCATGGGTACCCGGAGTGCTCTGTCGCGCGAGGCCTTTGAAGACTGGGGCTGGCGCGTTCCGTTTTGGGTTTCCATTCTGATGGTACTTCTCTCCTACATCATCCGTAAAAACATGGACGAATCGCCCATTTTTGCCAAAGCAAAAGCGGAGGGAAAAACCTCAACCAACCCGTTGAAAGAAAGTTTTGGAAACAAGCTGAACTTCAAATTTGTACTTCTGGCATTGTTCGGAGCCGTTATGGGCCAAGGTGTAATTTGGTACACAGGGCAATTCTATGCCATGTCGTTCATTGAAAAAGTCATGTCGGTAGACAAAGAACAAGTGGACAGCCTCATGTTTGTGGCTTTGTTGATGGGTACCCCCTTCTTTCTGGCTTTTGGTTGGCTGTCGGACAAAATCGGACGCAAATGGATCATGATGGCGGGCATGTTGGTAGCCATCTTGGCCTACCGCCCCATTTATGAAAATATGTACCAAACCACCAATCCTGCGAATAAAACTGAAGTTACCGATGCGGCGCAATTCACCGCGGTCTTGAATACCCACGACGACGGCTCCGCCGATTCTTTGTACACTACGCACCGATCGTACACCGACGGTACTGAAACAACTGTAACACGTAAAGTTCTGTTGGAAAATGGGGTGCCTAAAGTGATTGACGGAAAAGTTCAAGAAGAAATCAAGACCTTGGTTCGCATCAACGACGAAGACAAACAACATTTGATTTGGATGGTGTTTATTCAGGTTCTTTTTGTGACCATGGTCTATGCGCCCATCGCTGCGTTTTTGGTGGAAATGTTCCCTACCAAAATCCGCTACACCTCCATGAGTTTGCCCTACCACATCGGCAACGGCGTATTCGGCGGGCTGCTTCCAGCAGTGGCCACCTACCTGGCCACAACGGCCAAAACCTCCGGCAACGCCCAATGGTACTTGGAAGGACTGTGGTATCCCATTGGGGTGGCTGCCGTCAGCTTGGTGATTGGCGTACTTTATTTAAACAGCAAAGACAAAGAAATCAACGACTAAAACTCAGAAACCATGAACGTATTACGCAAAATTTTCGGACTCGTTTGGCTGGCCTTAGGCGCGGCTGTGGCTTACTACGGTTTGACCGTTTTGGGCTGGCCCAAACTGATCTCTGGCAAACAAGACGACTTGGTTTTTGGCATCATTATCGTCTTCATTTTGTTGCCCATTGTGGTGGGTGGCTTGGCAACCTTTGGCTGGTACGCGCTCCAAGGGGAATACGAATTGATCGACGATTCGAAGGACCACGCGCACTTCAAAAATTGATCCATCCAGGGCTAATGAATCGCAGGGGCATCCAAAATGGATGCCCCTTTTTAGTTGTGCTGCAGTGCAAAATTTGCGTACTTTAAAAGCATGAAATCCCCCGTTTCCCGATGGGCCCCGGTCCTTTTTGCTTTGCTGGTGGTGGGGCTCCATTTTCCACTATTGGATGCGGCTAACACCCAAAAAATCATTTTCGGCGTACCGGTCTTGCACGCCTACGTGTTTGGGCTGTGGGGGGGCAGCATTTTGGTGGCGGCACTGCGTTCTTACCGATCCCGTAGGCCATGAATGCGCTCTGGGTTTGGACGGTTGGCGGCGCCTATTTGGCTGTATTGTTTTGGGTTGCACGGCGCGCGGAGGCGCAGCCGGAGCGCACCTTTAACGGCCGGCGCGGCAGTTGGCTGTATGCTCTTTCTCTGGGTGTCTACGCCACCGCTTGGACCTACTACGGCAGTGTAGGACGTGCGGCCACCCGGGGACTGGACTTCGTAACCATATACTTGGGGCCAACCTTAGCCTTTGTACTGCTGTGGCCTACTTTACAGAAAATGGTCCGCGTAAGTAAAAATCTTCGCTTGACCTCCTTGGCCGATTTCATTGCCACGCGCTACGGGAAAAGCTTGGCATTGGGCGTTGCGGTCACCCTGCTGAGCATCGTGGGACTGGTACCGTACATCGCTTTGCAAATAAAAGCTGTGGTGGAATCCACTCAAATCCTTCTGCCCCATGTGGCGGAAAAATCCTCGGCCTGGTTTGCTGCGGGCACCACCGTTGTTTTAGGCTTTTTTTCCATTGTATACGGAGCTAGACGCGTCGATCCCGATGAAAAACACCCCGGTTTGATTACGGCACTGGCGCTGGATTCGGTGCTGAAATTGGTTGCCTTTTTAGTGGTTGGCGTTTTTGCGGTTTGGGTGGTCTTTTCCGGTCCTGAAGATCTTTGGAACCAGGCCCAAAGCCACCCCCAAACCAAAAAACTCTTCACTTTGAACGGTCAAGGAGCGTATTTGGAATGGACCGCCCTAACCGTATTGTCGTTGTTGGCGGTTTTCTTATTGCCCCGGCAGTTCCACACCGCTGTGGTGGAAAACCGATCCGAAGACCACTTGAATCAAGCCAGCTGGCGCTTCCCACTGTACCTCTGGCTGATCAATTTGTTTGTGCTCCCCATTGCGGCCGTGGGGCTTATGGTCTTGCCGTCCTCCGCGGTTCCAGACGACTTTGTCTTGGCCCTGCCTTTGGCTTGGAATCAGTCTGCCTTAGCGGTTTTCGTTTGGTTGGGCGGTTTGTCCGCGGCGACGGGTATGATGGTGGTGGAAACCGTTGCATTGAGCACCATGGTTTCCAATCATTTGGTTCTTCCGCTGTGGTTGGGACGGACGCAATCGGGCTCGTCCAAATCCATTGACCGCCAGGGGCGTGAAGAACTTTGGGGACCGCGAATTTTAACGATTCGACGTGCCTCAATGCTGGTGGTATTGGGCCTTGCTCTCGCCTATTATTGGACCTTAGGCCGAAACGAGTCCTTGGTTTCCATTGGCTTGGTGTCCTTTTGCGCAGTGGCTCAATTTGCTCCTGCTACTTTCGGTGCTTTGTATTGGAAAGGCGGAAACCGCAAAGGTGCACTGGCCGGAATGTTGGCGGGATTTTCCCTGTGGGTCTATACCCTTATTCTTCCCATACTTACGGACCACGGCTTTCTGCCGGACGATTGGTTGAACAACGGCCCCTGGGGTCTTACCTTTTTGAAACCGTTTGCCCTCTTGGGTTTGGACGGTTGGGACCACATCGTGCATGCTTTGTGGTGGAGTTTACTTGCGAACACCTTGCTGTATGTGGGTTTATCCCAAAACACCACTTCCACTTCCGAAGAACGCCTTCAAGCAGAGCTTTTTGCAGATGTTCCCGTCGATTGGCGCGCATCCGGCGAGACCTATGCCCATGCCCGTATTTCTTTGGGGCAACTGCTCCACCTTCTGGGTCAATTTGTTGGCACCGACCGCGCTCAAAATTTGATCAACGGATACGCCAAACGCCACCGAATCGACACCCAAACACCTTTTGCCAATCCGGTGTTGATTGCCTTTACGGAACGCATCCTGAGCGGAGTGGTGGGTTCTGCCTCTGCGCAAATGGCCATGCGAACGGTGGTGGATTCACGCCCTCTTTCCTCGGAAGACTTGCTGGACTTGCTTCAAGAAAATCGAACCATGGTCGCCTTGAACAAAGATCTTTCTCGGGCCAAAGAACAACTTCAAGCCGCATTGCAAACCATGCGGGAAAACGACGAGCGCAAAGATGAATTTCTGTACACCGTTACGCACGAACTGCGCACCCCCCTTACGTCCATACGCGCATTGGCCGAAATTATCCACGACCATCCGGACTTGACCGAGGAACAGCGGTTGGAGTTCACGGGCGCCATCACCACCGAGACCGAGCGACTGTCGCACTTGATTACTCAAATCCTGAATTTGGAACGGTACAGTTCCGGTCGGTACCAAATCCAAGTAGAATCATTAAACTGGGCTGGGGTATTGCGTGAGGCCGAACAACGTCTGGCTTCTTTGGTACGAACTACGGGTAAAGAAGTTCGGTGGAATGTACCGGACCGCCCCGTTTCGCTCCAAGCAGATAGCGCCCTGCTCCAACAAGTGATTTACAATTTGGTATCGAATGCGTTGAAATTTTCAAAAAGTCGTGTGGATCTTTGTACCCAAACTGCTGGTGAATTGTTGGTCTGGTGGGTAGACGACGACGGCCCAGGCGTGCCCCCCGGTTCTGAAGAAGCTATATTCGACAAGTTTTTTCAGGCCAAAAACCAAACCTTGCGCAAGCCCGAAGGAAGCGGACTGGGCTTGGCCATTTGCAAGAACATCGTAGAAATGCACGGGGGACACTTGCGGGTGGATCGCTCACCGCTCAACGGCGCGCGCTTTGTTGTTACTTTGCCCCGAACATGGAATTGACGCCGCACTCCCCGCTTTCTACGCCAACGTCGGGCCCCATGGGTCGCTCCATTTTATTGGTGGACGACGATCCTTTCATCCTGATGTCTTTGGAATTCCTCATGCGCAAAAACGGTTACACCGTGCACATCGCACGAAACGGCACCGAAGCCCTTGAGGCTTTTGCAGCGAACACTCCAGACTTGGTAGTTTTGGACGTTATGATGCCCGATTTAGACGGCTTTACGGTGTGTGAGCGCATCAAGAATACGCCTCAAGGCACCGCAACACCCGTGGTGTTTTTGTCTGCCAAGAGCACCGAAAAAGACGCCCAAAGAGCACAGGAAGTGGGTGGTTCACTCTACATCACCAAGCCATTCTCAACCCGACAACTGGTCAAATCTTTGGAAGATTTGCTGTCCAAATCCTGAGCTTGGCGCTGCAGTGGCGCAATAAAAAATCCCCGTTGCGCACGGGGGTGCGCAACGGGGACACGCGGATCTAAATCCTACAAAGGACCCACGTTTGCATTTCGCGGGTACCGCAGTACATACCGATAAACAGTGCTCCAAGGCTTGTCCTTGCCGACCGTTGTTTTCCAGGTTAAAATACCCGATTCTGCATTCCGCTTGCCGCCGCCCCATTCCGTTTGAATCAAGCTTACTTCTTCCGCCCGGGGCATGGGCGTACAGTCTTCCACCACCACTTCAACCGGTTTGGAATGAAGCGTGTTGATTTTCAGCGCATAACTGTACGACCGTTCTACCTTACCTCCTTTGTTGTCGGTCGTCACAGTGGGCTTCCATTCCACCGAGGTGCGGGGATCGGCACCCATCGCCAGATCCAGCGTGTCCGCAGCACCCTGGAACGTGAGGTACGTGTTACCAACCAAATTGTTCTCCAAATAGAGGTTGGCCGGACCGTCCAACTGCACCAAAGTGTCCCAGCCGGGTAAACGAGCTATCAAAAAGACGCGCAAATCCAATCGCGGCGCGGTGTAACGGCTCAAGTCAGCCCGCAATCCTTGCGTCTCCAACGAAATTTCGCGGGATTCTTGGTGCGTAAACGAGTACGTTCCCGGTAAAGTCAACGAATAGCCCACCAAGCTTTCTGATCGCTCGGCATCGTCGAAACTGGCCAATTTATAGCGGGAATTGCCTATTTCGTCCAATTCAATCGCGCTTTCCACCGCCATTATTGCGGGGGCCGCGCGACCTCCGCGTACAGCAACCGCTTCGAATTTTGCCGCTTGCGGCCCCACCCACCACGGCTGGAGAACGGGCGTAGACAAGCCCCCACGCGGGCGGTTGGACCCCAGAACTAAAGAAACTTTCTTCCAATCCAAGCCTGTTTCTTGCGTGATGGTGGCTTTAGAAATTAAATCCAATCGGCCCGATGCGGCATCGTCCATGCGCACTTCGTAGCGCGGGCTCCACGAAGCCAGTGGTGTGCTGGTTTCCAACGAAAACAAGGCGGTGGCCACCGGTGCATCCGCGGATACCTCTAAAACCAACACGCTTTCTTGGGCGGCGTGCTTGTTCATTTCTTCCTGGTACTTCTGGTTGACGCGTTGCGTTCCGCGCTGCGCCAAATCCAAATTCTTTTGTGCCAACGATGTCCGACGCACCCACTCAGCTGCGGATTGTGCCCAAAACTTTTGATTCGCCTCGGAGTAAGCGGTCTGCTGGGTGCTGCGCAAAAACGCTTCCTTTTCCAACTGTATGATGGCTTGTTGACCGCGTGCTTGTTCGTCTACCGATTTCCAATACGCTAGGCTGTCCCGCCAAATTTTTAGTTCCGAAACTGCATTCCAATCGGTATTGCGAACTTCAACACGGTATCCGTTCACTTTGAGGGAACTACGCGTACGCAATTGAATGGATTGTTCATCCACTTGTTGCGCCAATCCCGTCACTTCTACGGTTGAATTACCGGCGGGTAAGGCTACCGAAAAACTTTGCGTCAAAACGGCTCCATCCAAATACAAGCGCACGTCGTGCAGCGTTGCCTTGGCGGTACGGTCCGGTTGCGCTGCGAAGCTGGGTATGGCGGTGATTAAGGCAAAACCAAGGGCCAAAGCTGAGTGCGAAAGGCCGAGGGCATGGAGAAATGGTGCACGCATGGAGGTAATTTTTAATAAAAATAAACCATAACCGTGCCAATGGAAGTGTGAAATTGGAAGTTTTAAAAGCTCTAGGCATTCGAACGGGGTCTGCCCGCGGATTTCAAGGGTGTAAAAACTACGGGTCCGGGCACTGGGAACGATTTTCCTCCGATACTTTTGAAACATGAACGGTTTGAAATTTATGTGCGTCCTTTTAGTGTACGCAGGAGCGTACAGCGCGTTGGGACAAGAAAATGTCGAAAAACACCTCAAAAACGTGCGTCAACTCACTTACGGTGGGGACAATGCTGAAGCGTACTTCAGTTTTGACGGCAAAAAATTGGTTTTTCAAAGCAATTACTCAGAATGGGGTGCATCCTGCGACCAAATATTTGTGGCCTCCACCCGTGATTTGGAGCGCGATTCTACGTTTCGACCGCGCCAATTGAGCAGCGGCGAAGGTCGGACTACGTGCAGTTACTTTTTAAAAGGAGATCGCAAAGTACTGTATGCCAGCACCCACAAAGCCAAAACGGGATGCCCGCCCCCACCCGTTTCCAACGGAGCCTACCTCTGGGCCATTTATCCGGAATACGATATTTACACGCACGACCTCAAAACCAACGAAGTGGTTCCATTGACGCGCGAACCCGGTTACGACGCTGAAGCAACGGTTTCACCGGATGGAAAGAGCATTGTGTTCACCAGTCTGCGGTCCGGCGACCTGGAGTTGTGGATCATGGATGCAGAAGGTAAAAACCCGCGTCAAATCACCAGCGGATTGGGCTACGACGGGGGCGCCTTTTTTTCGCCGGACAGCAAATCGCTGGTTTTTCGTTCGTCCAGACCCAAAACCGAAGCCGAGGTGCAGCGCTACCAAGAATTACTG
>CAYXHJ010000074.1:0-7642 GCA_964464855.1 uncultured Owenweeksia sp.
GAGGGCGTCGTCTTGGCCGTAGTAGAATTTCAACATCCCGGAGGTGTCCGACGGCGTGGTGAGGATGTAGCCGCGGAAAGACTTGGCGTAGGCGTAGGCTTGGAAGCCCCGGTTGAATTTTGGGGTGTAGAAAAACGTTTGGCGAATGCCCGCAGTGGCGTGCAATGCGTTCTCCTCCGTCAGGTTTGGGTTCCCTACCTCGTACCGACCGACCCCTACGTGCAAACCGTCGGCAAAACGCTCTTCGATTTGGGGGGCGCGGGAAGCCTCTTGGAGATCCAAGGATAGGACCAAATTATCCGCAATTTGGTACTCCGCACGAAATTGGGACCCAAACAAAGTAAAGGTTCCTGTTTCCATGCGGGTTGCGGCGTCCAGCAGCCATCGATTTTTATTTACAATGCGCTGGTTGACCACCACGGCGGTACTCCAAACGGAGGCATTGGGATAGGTTTGTTCGTGGGCCTCCGGGTTGTTTTGGAGGGCCCGGAATTGGTTGTGCACAATCAACTGCGTTCCGGTGGCCGACCACTCCCACTGCGACCGGTGCTGCAAGGAGTGGATGGCGAAGGCCAATTCGGGGTGATCGCGCCCTTCTTCGCCCAATTCCAGGCGGTTGGCGCGCAGGTAGCCCAGTTGGTGCTGCACTTGAGGAAGGCCCCATTGTGCGGCAGGCTCTAGCCGGCGTTGCTGCCACTGCACGGTTGCAAGGGTGTTTTGCACGTTTTGTTCGTGGTCGTGCGCGTCGTGGCCCGGCAAGGCGCTCTCTTCGGTGGTGGGAATGCCAAAGAAGCGGTCCGTGTGGGTGAGCCCAACAGTAGTCAGCCAGCGTTTGCCTGCAAAACCCTGCAAATAGCGCAACGAGGCAGTACGCGCGTGGGTGCCGTGGACGGTGTCGCCACGAGCGTCTCGGTAGTCTCCTTGTTGCGTGAACAGTCCACCGAGGTAGAAGGGTTTTTGCACGTAGTTTCCCGTAATCTGGTGTTCTGCTCCGACTTCCAAGCCCCAAGGCTGGTTGAGGCCGGCCAACTGAAAGCGGGTTTCCTGCCTGCGGTCCAACCCGGCAAACAAGGGGAGGTCTTGCAGAATCAGGGTTCCGGCCGCACCTTCGGTGCCCCAATTGAGCGAGGTGGTGGCTCGGACTTGTTCTACCCCCAACATCGGGAGGTCCAAGCCGTGGTCTCCGCCGCCTTGTTGGTTGTCGTAGCGCATGCCCTGGTACACCGTGAGCATGCGGTTGCCGGACATCCCGCGAAATACGGGTTTCACGGTGTGGTTGGCAATGTTCTGGATTTGGAAGCCCGGCTGTACGGTGGCCAACTGCGTCAAGGCCATGGGGCTTAGAGATTTCAGTTGTTTGGAGTCCACTCGACTGGTGGTCTGTATTGGGGATGCCACCCACACGTCCACGAGCCGGACTACGGCGGTGTCTGGGTTCTGGGGGGCGGCCCATAGGGATGCGGGCAACAGAAGGAATCCGACGGCTGCAGTAGCCGCGGAACGGTAAAATGATTTCATGAATGAAAGTTTGCGTGGAACAAAAGCGAATTCAGGCTTTTGTGCACGCAGGCGGACCGCGCAAGGGGGCTGCAGTCCAGTGGAATTGAGAATGGGGCGCCGCATAACGCGGGAGGTTTTGCCGTACGGGGTGAACCGCATGACGCGCCAAAGCCAGCAATGGGCGCTCCGGCTGCAAGGCCGGGGTTGCCACGGCGTCTAAATCCAACCAGCACGGGGCTTCGTCGCCGCTGTGCAGATGGACGCCTGTTTCGTGGCAGAAGTCGTGGGCGTGCTTCTCAAAGGCGTGAAAGGCCGCGTGTGCCGTTGCCTGTCCGTTTACCCAAAAGAGTGCGAACGCCAACACAGTGGCGAGCACAGAGGGTAAAACGGGTCGGAGGCGAATCATGAGACAAAGGTATAACCCCAAAATCCGACAGTCGGTTTTAAACGACTATAAATACTTGAACCATCACGCGGGTTGGCTCAGGCTAACGAAGTTGCGCCACCGCTTGCTCCAGGGTCTGCAGGTTCGCGTGGCGACTGTGCAGCGTTCCGTCGGCATTGATCAAAAAATAAGAAGGCGTGGCGTACACGCTCAGGAGGTTGGCGGCGGTTCCCTCCCACTTCTTGAAGTCGCATACGGCCGTAGCGGGAAGTTGGTTGGCCAAGGTGCGGAATTCGGCCTCGTTTTCGTCCAAGGAGATCAAAACAGTGGCCAGGCCTTTGGCGCGCCACAGGGGCATCCGCTCGGCCATTTGCGGGATTTCCATGCGGCAGTGGCTGCACCAACTGGCGGCAAAGACCACGAGCGTGGTGGATCCGCCCAAGTCCGAGAGTCGGTTGGGCACAGCGCCCCGACGGTCCGGATCGTTGAGCAAGACGGTGCCTTCCAAAGGCAGGTTGGGCATGGGGGTTCCCGGCTTGAACCGACGCAACGCGTCCAGTCTGCGTTGGGTGGACGCAGTGATGCTGCAGTTGGTTTGGAGGGACAGGGTGGCCAAGTGTTCCATCAATTCGGTGCGACCCTTGGATTCCAAGTGCTGCTCAAAACAGTAGTTGATGGCGGTTTCAAACAGTTTGGGCTGGGCGCTCAGCCCGGGGATCCACGCGTCGAAAGGCGGCGGAGTGCGCGCATTGGATTGAGTCTCGGATAATTGCAACGGGGGGGCAATTGTGAAGGGGGCGTCGATCCGATCCCGCAACAATCCGCTGGTTTCCCACCGGGCGTCTGCCGTATTCAATGCTGCCAAATCCGCATACCGACGCTCTGCATCGATGCTACCCGGCGCCAAGGGTTTGGTACCCAAAACGGCATCCCGCGTGGGAACGTACCACTCCAAATACGGCAATCCACGGTACAACGTTGCGGCTTTTTCCTGTTCCTTCAAGAGCTTCAATCGCTCCCGGTTGGCGCTTTTGCCGTGCGCTGCGGCTCCCGGCAACTCCGGATGTTCGCGGTAGTGTCGGTCCAAATCGTTCCAACGGGCGTCCGCAACGTCCAAGGCCTCCCGGACTTTGATGTACGCCGCCCACGCTTGCTGGTGGGCACCTTTTACGGCCCGCACTTGGGTTTCGCGTTCCAAACTGGGGCCTTCCAACACCACCGCGCTGTCCAGAGCAAATACGGTTTGCGCGAACTGCTGATTTTGCACCAACAGCACGACCCCTTTGTAGTCCGACGGCACCCGCAATTCAAATTCCCCGTAGTAGGTGCTGAACGTGGAGTCCAGCGGACGAATGCCCAATGCGCTGAATCCATACAACTGCAAAGGCTGGTGTCCCGCCTCCGTCAATTTCCCGCGCACGACGGTGCCTTGGATGGCGCTTTGCGTGGCACCGGAAGGGGTTTGGGCATAGGCCGGTGTTATACCCGTAAGAAAAATAAGTATGGCCAGCAGCAAGCTCTTTTCTTTGCCAGCAACGACGAAACAACAACGGTTTGGGTTCATCAGGTATTCTTGATTCCTAAGAAGTTTATGGCAAAAGAAAAGGCGCACCGGAGTGCGCCTTTTCAATATACAAATCACTATCAATCAAATTGCTGTGTTGATGAATTGTAGCCATCGGAACGGATACAGCGCACAAAACCGCCGCGACCAACGTCATAGTTATTGAATGAGGATTGATAAAAATTACTACGGTCATTCATACCACTCCGAATTTGAAGCGTCGTTACCGTATTGGACGAAGCCATGGTGCTGGACCAATAAATACTCAATGGATACAGATTATATGCAATGGTCGACTGATCACGTGCTTGAATGGCACCCATGTATTTAGAGTAATTATAAAGTTGCTGTGGGTTGGTCGTTCGGTACGAAGACATTCGCAGTTTCAATCGGGTAAATCCATCCGCAGGATCATTCGTAGTATAAGAAAGTACCTGACCATTATACATGGTGCTCGAATTGGTAATGGTATTCCACTGATTTCGCTCTGTAGACCATTCTGCATTTGAGGGAACGCGCCAACCAAGAGGGCATGGGTTGGCGGACGCGTACAATCCTTCCCAAGGATTGGTAGCAGTTAAACTTGCCGATGTCCAATTGGTTTGCTCAACAAAATCACTCGAACCTGGCGTTAGTGTTGAAAATTGAGAACCGGTTGTGGGGGTATTGTGTGCCTGATGGCCGTCCGCTGGACGTCCCCACTGAAAGTAATGACCTCCATAAACGTCCGCGGCATTATTGGCACCTACACCTCCAATGGAAGCGGTTGCTCCCAAATTCCGATCCATCCAACATTCACCTGAAGAAGGCAACCAGATCGAACCATACGTTGCACTGCTTCCGTTGTACGTGAATGTGGTTGAGTTGGAACCACATGTAAACGTAGCGGGTGTGGCTATGGTAAATTGTGCACCATAACTTGTGCCGGATGGAGAGGTAGCATAGGAACGGAAATAGTACGTTGTACCTGAATTGAGTCCACTAATGGTTTTACTATAAACACCCGTTCCCGAACCAACCGTTACTTTAGTAACTCCATTCCCACCGATTGCCGGTGCTGTGGTGGTAGCATAAACAAATCCACGTTCTGTTATGCTCTGACGCTCCCCTTTACCTGTAATCTCACCGGTCACTGTTACAAATGCCTTATCCCAAACCGCGGAACTCGTACTGGTCCTCATTAGTACCGGGGATAAATTGGAGGCAGGTGCAAATGTTGGCGACTTCAGTGTGGTCGTAAAGGCTACTTTTCCAGTTGTTCCGTTGTTGATTGTAGGTGCCACGGAAGAAGATGCTTTAACCCAGAAAGCTGACAATGGTGGTACCACATCGGGCTCAATCCCCGCCTGAGAAACTGCAGTGTACCCACCGGAAGCATTCCTTAGGTAGTAGGAATTAGCCAAATTGGAACGCGTCAATTCAAATACACGCAAATCCGCGGTAAAAGGATTGGCCAATAGATTCCAACCTTTTCGGTCCAACGAGCCTCCATCCAGCGGGCCCTGACCGTACATTGCAACGGTACCTAATGCAGACGTCGAATTGCTGAACAAGGCATTGCTGTAATTCATCTCGGTCTGGGGAGTGCCCGTGAACTCCTTTACTCCAGATGTTGTGTGCACACCCAATGCTCCAACATAAGCTAGGTATCCTTTTTGCGCACTAACAGATCCATTGCTGTAAACGGGCGTAAAATTGGTGCCCGACCATTCGTATAAGTTTGCCTCCCAGGGTTTGGTATTGTCGCTGGACACCGCACCAAAATAAGTAGGACCAACGCCACTAGCCCCTACCGAAAGCAAGTTCCATTCAGCGCTCAAGTACTTTTCCACGGTAATATTTCCTGTTCCGGAATAGGTACCGCTCCACTTCAATTGACCATAGGAAGTGCCCGATGGGTTGGACTTCAAAACAATGAGTCCGTTATTAACCAAATCACCTTCAACTACAAATGTGACCCCGGGTTGAATGGTTAAAGTCTTGCCCGCGTCGACATTTAATCCGGCCGAAGTAAATAAGCCAGCGCCCTCGTTTGAAATACCTGCTCCAGATGCAGTAGTAGCTGCAATTTCAATGGATTCGTTGTACCGGATCAATACCGTACCGGTTCCACCGCTGCCGCCATTTCCATTCCGTCCAATACCTCCACCACCGCCGCCTAATCCATTGGTGCCAGAAGATCCAGAACCGCCGTCGGTTGCTCCCGCACCACCACCACCATTACCGCCAGAGCCTGGAGTTTCAGAATCATAGTAGTCGTAAGCACCACCACCGCCACCGCCGGCGTAATAAATTGACTCTCCGGTAATCGAGTTTAGTAAACCTACACCACCGTTCCCGGCTGTTGATGCATTTGATGCAGCATTCTGGCCCAAACCACCTGCTCCGCCGCCACCGCCGCCGGCCGCACGGCCATTCGGCGAACCACCGCGAGCGTTGCCACCAATATTCCCAATACCAAAGTAGGTCACCGAATTAAATGTACCACCAGCGGCACCTCCTGACGTCGTGTTTATTCCGCCGCCGCCGCCGCCGGAAGCCCCACGCGTACCTGCTGTATTCCGTTTACCACCAGCACCACCACCGGAAGCCAACACGTTACCAAATTTCGATTCATTCCCAATAGAACCACTATTATCTCCAGATCCACCGGAGCCTCCGGCACCAACTCGAACCAGATAGGCTGTCCCTTCCAATACAGAGGACAAAGTACCGCTAGCGTAGCCACCGCCACCGCCACCGCCACCGCCGTAAGCTTCGTTATATTCATTGAATAGACCAAACGGGTCAATCCATGCATTTCCAGCGCCAGCGCCGCCGCCGCCACCACCAACTACCAAATATTCGATATTGGTGGCACCCGCGGGCGCTGTCCACGAACATTCGGCAGTGGTATTTGTAAAGGTTATCAAATGGTAGGGTTTACCGTTGTCCAAAATTATCTTTTTGGTATAATGCGTGCCTTCTACGCAGGGCGTTGGATTGGTTTGTGCGAAGGTCTGAGGTGTAAATGCAGCCGTCAGAATCAAACAGAACAATCCGTAAATGGTACTTTTTTTCATAATCTTCGTATTCAGTAGAAATGCAACTAAGTCGGATTAACGAATAAATTTTTCCGCAAAAACCTCTTGGCCTTGCTCAACTTGAAGCAAGTAAATTCCCGCAGACAGGAACGGCAGTGTTTTAACTACCAATTCGTTGGCGCCCACAACACCGGCGTAGGAATACACCGTACGTCCTTGTAGGTCTGTGACGGTGGCGCGGACGCGCCCTCCCGCAATAGATTTATAGAAGAGGTCGTCACCGGAAACCCAACCCAACAAAGCTTGCTCCGCGTATACGGAACGCACTTTTGCTGCCAATTGAGAAGGGGTAATGCCCGGTTGTACAAACAAAGAAAAGCGATCCGGAAAGCGGTCGTCGTACAGAAAAGTGTGGGATGCGGACTTGAGGTCCACCAAGGTGTTGGTGCGCTTGTCCAACAGGGCAACGGCGTAATCATTCAACATGTACCTCTGATCGTAGGAAACGACGTAAACTTCGCCGTGCATGGGTGCACGAAAAGCGACGGGGACTTCCTTCATTTCCAAGGCACTTGGACCGTAGGGGACGGCGTTGACCGCCATAGCTTGTCCGCTGTGGGTAGAGTAGATATTGGGCAGTCCGTTCTCGTTGCCCCATTTATAAGCATCCCAGTCGGAATCGAAGGCATCCGAAGTCTGGGCGATGAAGCTGACTACCGTGTAGTCGTCCTTGTCCGGTTGCGCGGCTTGGTGGGTGCGCAGGACCAGTCGATCAAAGGTTACGGTTTGCTGGGCAAAAAGGGCGCTGCCGGCTAGGGCCAGAGCAGCAACGAATAAAGTGCGCATGAATCGCGGGGTTTTCGGTTTGTGGCAAAAATGACAAACCCCTCGCGTGCGCGGTCTTTTGAATAATGTTCAAAACAAGTTGAATCTGATTTGCAACAGAAATTGCAACGGCTAAAATTCTTTAAACCAATGGTTTAATTTCCACGAAGCAACAAAGCGATCCACCGAGCACGGTCCTGTTGCAAGTCCGATTTCTTCCATCCCTCCGCCCGAATTGGGGCTGCTTGAAGCCACGAAATACTGAAATCAGACAGGGCTTCCTTGATAACGTCGTAGTCCAACAATTCGTCGTCCACCCGGCACTTGATCTGTTTGCAATCCAAA
>CAYXHJ010000075.1:0-4386 GCA_964464855.1 uncultured Owenweeksia sp.
CTTTTAAGCATCAATGCCGTCAAGGGGGTGGAATTTGGCTCCGGTTTTTCCGGTGCAGAATCCATCGGGAGCGCCCACAACGACTCCTTCACCGCATTGGGAACTACCGCAACCAACCGCAGCGGCGGCATCCAAGGAGGCATTTCCAACGGCAATTCGTTGTTGTTCCGGGTGGCCTTTAAACCCATAGCCTCCATTGCGAAGCCCCAGCAGACCGTGGATGTGTATGGCCAGCCCCAAGAGTTAACCGTGGGCGGGCGCCACGACGCCACTGTTCTGCCGCGCGCAGTGCCCATTGTTGAGGCCATGACCTATTTGGTTTTAGCCGATTTTTATTTGTTTCAAAGAATTAATCGATCCGTTTAAAAATTTAAAGATCAAATGAAAACGCCTACAAAAATAATTTTGGGCATGGGCCTGGGTTTGGTCTGGGCCTTGGCCAGTGCTCAATTTGGATGGTCAACTTTTACGGAAAATTGGATAGCTCCTTTTGGAACCGTATTCATCAATCTCCTCAAATTGATTGCAGTACCGTTGGTCTTGTTTTCCATCATCGACGGCGTAGCCTCGTTGGGTGACCCAAAAACGCTGGGACGTGTGGGTATGAAAACTTTGGGCTTGTACATGGCCACGACGGTTTTGGCCGTTGGGATAGGTTTGATGGTGGTTAACACGGTTCGGCCGGGTGCCACGGTTGGAAAAGACCAAAGAATCGTCAACCGCCTTCAGTACGAACATTGGGCCGACCAGGTGCATCAAGGGCAAACCACGGATGGCTTGCGCTACAGCAGCGATCCTCAGTACGCTCAGCAATGGGCTCGCGTGCGGAACGAATCCGTGCAAACGGACCAAGCAGCCGAAGAGAAGATTAAGGAAGCAGCCTCTACGGAAGTGGGCCCCCTATCTTTCATTACGGACGCCATACCCAGCAACATTTTTGTCGCGTTCAACAACGGTTTGATGTTGCAAATTATTTTCTTCGCCCTGTTTTTTGGTTCGGCTATGGTTGCTTTGCCGGAAAGTAAAACGGCCGCCATTCGTCCGTTTATGACCAACACAACGGATGTCTTTGTGAAAATGGTGGAACAGGTCATGCACTTTGCCCCCTATTTTGTTTTTGCCTTGATGGCCAGTACCCTCACAAAAATTGCTGGAGACGACCCCATCCAATTGCTTCAAATATTTAAAACCTTGGGATTGTACGGACTGGTTGTTCTGCTGGGATTGTTTCTGGTAGCCGTATTGGTTTACCCAACCTTGGTTTGGTGGGCCCTTCGCTCCCAAGGCTACTCGTGGTTGCGCTCGTTGCGATTTTTCCACGGCGGCATGCGTCCGGCACAGTTGCTTGCTTTCAGCACCAGCAGTTCTGCGGCTACCTTGCCGGTTACCCTGGATTGCGTCAAAAACAATTTGGGCGTTCGTGAAGAAGTAAGTCAATTTACCTTGCCCATTGGGGCCACCGTCAACATGGACGGCACCAGCTTGTACCAAGGGGTAGCCGTCATCTTTTTGGCTCAATTCCACCTCATAGACCTCAGCTTGGCCCAGCAAATGACGGTGCTTTTCACCGCGGTCTTGGCTTCCGTGGGTACGGCGGCCATTCCTTCTGCTGGATTGGTCATGCTGCTGATGGTCTTGGACAGCGTGGCGTTGAACCCTGCATGGATTGCCATCATCATTCCCATCGACCGACTTCTGGACATGTGCCGCACCGTCATCAACGTCACCGGTGATGCAGCAGTAACCTTATTCGTAGCCAAAACGGAAAACCAATGGCACGAGCCCAAAGTATAAAGCGCTTCAATACCGTGTCAAGTTCGAATGTACCGCGCCTCCTACTGATTCTGCTGGCTTGGGCGGCTTGTCGTCAACCCCTTCATGCTCAAGTAGAATGGGGTCAATGCGGTGACGACGGCGCTCAACCCACCAAAACGGAACAAAACGCGCTCAAAGCTTTGCTCAAGGGTGATCTCCCTATGGCGAAGGTTTATTTGCAAACTGCCGTTCGGAAAGAAGGCGGGTCTGAACACACCCTCTACCTCATGGGAGAACTGGCCATGCGCCAGGAGCAGCCCCTGCAAGCACTGGCCTCTTGGGAAAAATTGCTGGAGCAATGTCCCTCTTACCGTGCCGAGGTCTTGTACTACGTTGGGGCCCTTCGCGTGGTAAAAGGGGACTCTGTTGGAGCAAAATCAGCCGTTGAGGCGTACCTCAAAAACCCCGAGCGGGAGGGAAGTTTGGACCGAGAAGCGCAAAATCTATTGCGCGATTTAACCTTGGCCGAGCAGCTCAAAGCACACCCGGTGGAATTCATACCGGTCCCCGTTCCGGGCATCAATACCCCTGCAGACGAGTATCTTTCCCTCATATCCCCAGACGGTACCGAGGCGTTTTTTACCCGCAGAACCGTTACCGTAGACCGAAAAAGCGGACCGGCCCCCGTCAAGCGAACCCTGGAATCCTTTATGTCGGCCGAATGGAGCGACGAAGGAGGACAGTTCACCACCGGAACGGCCCTAGAAAGTCCGTTCAACCGCGGATTGAATGAGGGTGGCCCGTCCGTGACCGCCAACAACCGCGAGTTGTACCTCACCGTTTGCGAAAACACGGCCACCGGATACCGCAACTGCGACGTCTTTTGGACCTTGAAAACTGGCAGCTCGTGGGGTCCCTTGCGCCCCGTTGAAGGCGGCGTCAACCGTCCGGACAGTTGGGAAAGCCAGCCGTCGGTTTCGGCCAACGGAGACGCTCTCTACTTTGTTTCCAACCGAAAAGGGGGCATCGGTGGTTTGGATCTGTACCGCTCCACACGTTTGCCCGACGGTTCCTGGTCTGCGGCCGAATTGTTGCCCACCACCGTGAACACGGCACAGGAAGAAAAATCACCCTTTCTGCATCCGGACGGCGCAACGCTTTATTTTTCTTCGTCGGGTCATCCAGGAGTAGGAGGGCTTGATCTATTTTGGACCCGATGGGACGCCACCAAAAAGTCGTGGTTGGTACCACAAAATTTAGGCATCCCCATCAACACCCAAGAAGATGAGGTAGGACTATTTGTAGACATCGCCGGCGATAAAGGGTACTTTTCCACCAATACGCGTCAAGGTCCGGGCGGTTGGGACCTTTTCCAATTTACCTTGCCAGAAGCAGCGCGCCCACAAAAAGTTGCCCTGGTCAAAGGAACCGTCGCCACCAACGAGGGCAATCCACGCGGATTAGAAGGAGCCGAGGTGAAAATCACCAACTTAGCGTCCAAGACCGTTAAGACTGCTGCGGTGGATTTGGAAAACGGCCGGTACGCACACGTGGTGGCACTCGCGCCGGGTGAACGCGTATTGGTTCAAGTAGTTCAGGAAGATGCAGCATTCAATGGTCAGATAATCAGTGAAGAACAGGTAAAATCAAATCCCGTAGTTCGGGCGGAATTGGAAGCGAGAACCCTGCAAAAAGGCACGGAATACGCCATGAGCAGCATCCAATTTGGAACCAATTCTACCGAATTGAATGCGAATGCCCAGGCCATTGTGGAAGGATTTGCGGAATACCTGCGCATCCGTCCGGAACTTCGCGTTGAAGTGCAAGGCCACACAGACGATGTTGGGGACGACGCGGCGAATTTGGCCCTCAGTGCTCGCCGAGCGGAAGCTGTTCGCAACGGTTTGGTCCGCGCTGGAATTGAGGCGAGTCGATTGCAGGCCAAGGGCTACGGCGAAAAGAAACCCTTGGTTCCCAATACCTCAGAAGCGGCGCGACAAAAAAACCGTCGAACCGTATTCATTGTCCTTTAAACAGTTGGCAGGGTAAGATTTGTACAATCCATTCTATTTTGTAAATTTGCACTCCCGTTGCGTGAGGTACATCCAATCCAACGTTCAGCAGTCCCAACCTCTGGCCAGAGCGGTGCACGTTGTTTCTGTTCAGCACTTTTAAAGACCCATAAACATGGATCTGATTCAATACGTACAGGATAAGTACGTTACCAACAAAGACCTGGCTTCGTTTGCAGCCGGAGACACCATCACGGTGTACTACCAAATTAAAGAAGGTGAAAAGACGCGTACCCAGTTTTTCCGTGGGGTCGTGTTGCAACGTCGTGGCGCCGGAGCTACGGAAACCTTTACGATCCGCAAAATGTCGGGCAACGTAGGGGTTGAGCGTATTTTCCCGGTGAACATGCCTAATTTGGAGAAAATTGAAGTCAACAAAGTAGGTAAGGTTCGTCGTGCTCGCATCTTCTACCAACGCGACCGCAACGGTAAAGCTGCTCGCATTAAAGAAGCACGTCACTAGGATCGGTTCTGGGGTTATTCCCCAGCTCGAAACTGTTCATAAAAAACTGCCTTCATTTCGAAGGCAGTTTTTTTTTTGCCATAAAATGTTCCAGAA
>CAYXHJ010000075.1:4396-7593 GCA_964464855.1 uncultured Owenweeksia sp.
CAGCTGGAAATTGTTTATGAAAAACTGCTTTCGAAAAGAAGGCAGTTTTTTTTTATCTTAAAATGTACCAGACATTACCGTCAAGCGGTGGATCCTGTTTGGTACATCATACGGGCTTATTCGCCCAACAGATCCGGGCGAAGCTTCCGGGTGCGCTCAACCGCTTGCTGGTGGCGCCAAGCGTCTATGGCCTTGGTGTCTCCTCCCGTAAGGATTTCCGGTACTTTCCAACCCCGAAATTCAGCCGGACGGGTATACACGGGCGGGGCTAAAAGATTGTCTTGAAAAGAGTCGGACAGGGCCGACGTTTCGTCGTTCATGGCTCCAGGAAGCAATCGAATCACGGCGTCGGTCAAAACCGCTGCGGCGAGTTCCCCACCGGAAAGCACGTAGTCACCAATGGAAATTTCCCGCGTTACCACGTGCTCGCGCAACCGATGGTCGATTCCCTTGTAATGCCCACAAAGCAGGATCAAATTGCCTTGTAAAGAGAGCTGGTTGGCAATGCTTTGATTCAAGCGTTCGCCATCCGGGGTCAGGTATATGATTTCGTCGTAGGTTCTTTCCGCTTGCAGGGATTCAATGCACGCCACCAAGGGTTCCAAGCGCATGACCATGCCGGCTCCACCTCCGTAGGCATAATCATCCACTTGCAAGTGTTTACCCGAACCGAAGGGACGCAAATCGTGCACGTGCACGGACGCCACCCCACGGTCTTGTGCCCGCTTCAAAATGGAGTGCGAAAATGCTCCGTCCAACAAACCCGGTTGAACTGTAATAATATCGATGCGCATCACGCCTTCAAACCAATTTCACGAAGCCGTTCGTCCAAATATTCACCTGCGGTAGTAGGCGCATAGGCCAATGGGTTCTCCTCCGTTACACAAGCCGGCAATGCGTCCAACGGCATTGATTGAATGGGGTGGAGGAAAAACGGAATGCTGAACCGCGGGATGCCCCATTTTTCGCGCGGAGGGTTAACCACACGGTGCGTTGTGCTCCGCAAACGGTTGTTGGTCAATCGCTGCAGCATGTCGCCCACGTTGATGACCAAATGAGAATCTTCCACGTGCACGGGTATCCATTCGCCGGAAGCGGAAAGAAGTTCCAATCCTTCGGCAGACGCCCCCATCAACAGGGTGATTAAATTGATGTCCTCGTGGGCAGCAGCGCGAACGGCGTCGTTGGGCGCTTGCGTGATGGGCGGGTAGTGGAGGGCGCGCAATATGGAATTCCCACCCAAAACGTAGGGTTCAAACCAATTTTCATCCAACCCCAAATACAGCGCTATGGCTTTGAGCAGTTGACGTCCGGTGTATTCCAATAATTCAAAGGCTTCCCGAACTTCCGCGATCAGGTTGGGCAATTCGGCAACCTCCACGTTGTCCGCATAAATTTGACCGTGCCCATGGAACTGGCCCCATTGAAAAAACTCTTTCAGGTCCGGTTGGTCGAATCCTTTTGCCTTCTCAACGCCAAAACCGGTGTAACCGCGCTGACCGGCTAATCCTTCGAGCGCGTACTTGTTTTTCAATTCCTGTGGCAAGGCAAAAAAAGCTTTTACAGCTGCGTACAAACGTACCCGACGATCGGCGTCCAAGACGTGGTTTTCTATGGCAATAAAACCCAGTTCGGTGTAGGTTCTACCCAGCTCCCGAACAAAAGCATCTTTTTGTTCCGGAGTCCCGTCGGTAAAGTGGTTCAGTGAGAGGGTAGGAAGTTGCATGGAGTGCTGTTTTTTCAGTAATCAAAGATAATGAGTCCTACCTTTGAGCCACTCAGAAAAACCGCATGTTTCCCAAAAATCTACCCCCGCTTTCCTTTGAAGCAACCTCCGCGGAAAAGGACCTTTGCTTGCACCTGTACCGCCATTTGGTTCGACCCCGCATGATCGAAGAGAAAATGCTCGTCGCACTCCGGCAGGGCAGAATTTCCAAATGGTTTTCATCGTACGGCCAGGAGGCCGTTTCTGTGGGAACGGCTTTGGCCATGCAGCCGGACGAAACCATTTTGACGATGCACCGAAATTTGGGTGTTTTTACAGCTCGCGAAGTTCCTTTGTTTCGACTTTTCTCCCAGTTTCAGGGCAAATTGACGGGCTTTACCAAGGGACGTGATCGGTCGTTTCACTTCGGCTCCAAAGAACACCACATCGTCGGCATGATTTCCCATTTGGGCCCGCAATTGGGCGTTGCGGACGGAATAGCGTTGTCCCACAAGCTTCGAAAAGAGAAAAAAACAACCTTGGTTTTTACCGGTGATGGAGGAGCTTCTGAAGGAGATTTTCACGAGGCACTTAACGTGGCTTCTGTTTGGGGATTGCCCGTTTTATTCGTGGTAGAACACAACCAATGGGGTTTGAGTACGCCCTCCCGGGAACAATTCAATTTTGAATCGTTTGTGGTTAAAGGGCCGGCCTATGGAATGGAAGCACACAGCATCGACGGCAACAATATTCTAGAAGTTTACCGCAAAGCCAAGGAGCTCACGGAATCCATGCGGGAAAATCCGCGTCCGGTGTTGTTGGAATGCAAGACTTTCCGGGTGCGGGGCCACGAGGAAGCTTCCGGAACCAAGTACTACCCGGAAGGCCTTATTGAAGCGTGGTCCGAACGCGACCCCGTGGACGCTTTTGGTGCCTTTTTGGAGCAGAAAAAGTGGCTGTCAGCCGACGAACGTGAAACGTGGAAGCAGGAAGAAAAAGAGGCCATTCAACAAGCCCTCGAAGAGGCATTGCAGCAACCCGAGCCCGTTTGGGATGAGGAAGCCGAGCGCGCAGACCTTTTTGCACCAGCTCCCGCCGCACAGGAGCCAGCGAACAACACCACAAGCAAGGAAATGCGCCTCATTGACGCCATCAGCGACGGTTTGCGGGAGTCCATGCGACGTCATCCAGAGTTGGTCCTCATGGGGCAGGATATTGGCGCTTACGGCGGAGTTTTTAAGGTGACCGAGGGCTTTGTAGCGGAATTTGGGGCCGAACGTGTTCGGAATACGCCCCTGTGCGAGGCGGCCATTTTGGGCGCAGGCTTGGGATTAAGCGTGCGCGGGATGAAGGCCATGGTGGAAATGCAGTTTTCCGACTTTGTTACCGAAGGATTTACCCAAATTGTAAACAATTTGGCTAAAGTTCATTGGCGTTGGGGACAGCAGGCCGACGTAGTGGTCCGCATGCCCACCGGTGCCGGTGTTGCCGC
>CAYXHJ010000076.1:0-7568 GCA_964464855.1 uncultured Owenweeksia sp.
AACTTACGAGGGAGGTTCATGACCCTACGTATATCCTTGCAGAGGGTAACGACGGTGTGGTAACATTGTCCTACTGGAGCGCGAAATACCAAATGTGGAGTATGTTCACCAAGGATGTACCCCCGCTTGCTTGGATGCCAATGCCTAAACACCCGCACGAGGAGTAAATATGTCGGAACATCCCCACCAAGAGTGTCCCTTTGAGAATTGCAAAAGCTCAGACGCATTCTCTTGGAACGACAACGGGTATGGTCAGTGCAAGTCATGTGGTCAGAATTACCCCAGCAAGGGGATGAGGCTCAAGGAATGGGCAAAGGAGAGATACCCCGTGAAAGAACAAGTCGATGTAAGATCACTGCCTGTCTCAGGTGTTACATATGAGGGTATCCGTGGGATCGACCCTGATGTGTGTAAGCTGTATGGCATTCAGTTGCATGTAGATGCTGAGGGTAAGCCTGTCCGCTACGCCTTCAAGCACTCCAATAACGTGAAGTATCGTGGCTACGACGAGAAGGTCTTCTGGACTAAAGAGAAGGGACAACCCTTTGACAGTCTGTTTGGACCTGAGTTCAATGCTGGGACTTCCAAGCGCATCTATCTGACTGAGGGGGAGTTTGATGCTGCATCCCTCTACCAGATTCTTGGCAAGACTTATCCTGTAAAGTCCCTTCCCTCAGCCAGCATTGGGGAGAAGTTCGTCAAGAAGGAATACAAGTATCTCAACAGCTTCCAAGAGATTGTGTATGCTGGTGAGCTTGACGACGCTGGTAAGAAAGCCGCAGAGCTTCTCTATGGGACGTTCCCTCAGAAGTTCTGGTATGTCCCCATGTCCCAGCACAAGGATGCTAACGAGTTCCTCACGGCAGGCGCTGGGGATGCACTCAAGTGGGCTGCGATCAAACCGCAACGATACACCCCAGACAACTTCTTCTGTTCGTCGTTGGATGTAGAGAAGGCAATCCTCACAGAGAACCCCTACGAGTATGTCCCAACGGGTCACTCTGGCATCGACGAGAAGTGCAGGGGTCTGGTCAAGGGTGGCATCACCTTCATCAAGGCACCACGAGGCACAGGCAAGACTGAGGTAATCCGTTACTTCGAGACTGCCATGCTGCGTGACCCTGACGAGCGTATCGCCCTGCTGCACATGGAAGAAATGAAGTCCACTACCTACCGTGCAATGGCCACGTATGAGTTGGGTGTCAACGTCAGGACCAAGGATGATGCTGTCTTCAATGGTGTGTCTGAGCAGGAAGTGATTGAGGCTGCTATCAAGGCGACCAAGGGTGAACGGACTATCATCTTTGAAATGCGTCTGCACGATGATCCCATGAAGCTCTTGGACTATGTGCGTCTTGCTGCGTCTGTGTATGGTGCAGGCTTCATCTTCATCGACCACGTTCAGCGTCTGGCTTACTTGTCCTCTGCTGGCGTTGATGGTGCTACTTCCTTGCTGACTGCACTCGGCTCCCAGATGGCACAGCTTGCCAAGGAGCTGAACATTGGTGTGATCTTTATCTCACAGGTGAACGAGGATGGTCGAACCAAGTATGCTGCTGCCTTGGAAGAAGAGGCTATCATCTGCATGAAGATTGAGCGTGACGTTGAGAATGAGGACGAGGTAGAACAGAACACCACCTACTTCCACATTGACAAGAACCGCCCATTTGCTAAACTTGGCGCTGCGGGTTCGCTGTTCTGGGACTCTGACACAACGATACTGAGAGAGGGCTTCTAATGATCGTGTTTGACGTGGAAACTGATGGGTTCCTTGAGAAAGCCACCAAGGTCCACGTTCTGTCTTGGACTTCAGATGGTAAGACCTTCAACTCCACTTGTTCCTACAAGGACATGCGTGATCTTCTTGAGGAGGAGACGATCCTGATTGGTCACAATATCTGTCGCTTTGACATCCCTGTCTTGGAGAAAATCCTTGGCATCAAGATCAAGGCTAAGCTCTACGACACACTGCCAATGTCTTGGGTCATGTATCCTAACCGTCAACTCCACGGGCTTGAGTCCTTCGGGGAAGACTTCGGTGTGCCTAAGCCTGAGGTGACTGACTGGGAAGGGCTGACCTATGAGGAATACAAGCATCGTTGTGAGGGAGATGTGAAGATCAACTGGCTCCTCTGGAAAGACCTTATCAAGCGTTTCAAGATGGTCTACGGCAACGACAAGGCTGGCATGGATCGCTTCTTCCAGTATCTCACCTTCAAGATGAAGTCTGCTGCTATGGCTGAACAGGCTGGGTGGCGCATTGACAAGGAGCTTGTGGAGAAGTCCATCGCAACCTTGGAGAAGGCCCAAGAGGAGAAGGTCGAAGAACTCCGTCAGGTGATGCCTGCGGTGGCCAAGTATGCTGTCAAGTCTAAGCCCAAGCAAATGACTAAGAAGGATGGTACACACACCAAGGCTGCTATTGAGTGGTTCAATCTGCTTGAGGAGAATGGTCTGCCCCTCTTCCACGAGGATGATGTCCGTATCATCAAGAGCTACGAACCCCCAAACCCTAACTCGTCCGATCAGGTCAAGGACTGGCTGTTCTCTCTTGGCTGGGAACCCTGCACCTTTGACTACAAGAAGAACGAGGATGATACTGAGCGTAAGGTTCCTCAGGTCCGCAAGGATGGTGAGCTTGCACCCTCAGTCAAACTCTTGATCGAAGATCATCCGGGTGTAGGTTTGCTTGATGGTCTGACTGTGATCCAGCACCGCAAGTCTATCTTCGAGGGGATGCTTGAGTCCGAGGTCAATGGCTACGTGAAGGCAGAGATTGCTGGTCTGACGAACACCCTTCGCTTCAAGCACAAGAAGCCTCTGGTCAATCTTCCGGGGGTGGACAAGCCTTGGGGCAAGGAAATCCGTGGTGCTCTGATTGCTGGCGAGGGGGAACTACTATGCGGTGCTGACATGGTGTCCCTCGAAGCCACAACCAAGCGTCACTTCATCTACCCCTACGACCCTGACTATGTTGCTGAAATGTCTGTGCCGGGATTTGACGAACACCTCGACCTCGCAGTCCGTGCAGGCTACATCAACAGTGACGACTACGACTTCTACACCCGGTCTGACGAGGAGACTGTGAACGACAAAGAAAGGTTCAAGTCCATCAAGAAGGTCCGCAAGAAGTTCAAGCCCGTCAACTATTCTGC
Organism: uncultured Owenweeksia sp.; assembly: GCA_964464855.1. Taxonomy (GTDB): domain Bacteria; phylum Bacteroidota; class Bacteroidia; order Flavobacteriales; family Schleiferiaceae; genus CAMDTE01. Next base: position 3,156 of record CAYXHJ010000076.1, read on the forward strand.
TGTGTATGGTGTTGGTGTCGCTAAACTGTCTCGCACTACTGGTATGTCTCAGGCAGAAGCCAAGGTTCTTCTGGAAGCATACTGGGAACGCAACTGGGCAGTCCGACAGTTCGCCAAGGATCAGCAGGTCAAGACAGTCAATGGTCAGATGTGGGTGAAGAACCCTGTCAATGGTTTCTGGTATACTCTACGCTACGAGAAGGACATCTTCTCAACCCTCAATCAAGGCACAGGTGCATACTGCTTCGACCAGTGGGTTGCACACTATCTGACCCAGCGACCAAACATTGTTGGACAGTTCCACGATGAAAGCATCAACAGGGTCAAGAAGGGTGAAGAAGAAGAGCACGAGTCGGTTCTGCGTTGGGCAATTAACAAAGTCAACGAGAAGCTCAAGCTCAACATCAAGCTGGACATTGACGTTCAGTTTGGCTACCGTTACGCTGACATCCATTGAGGAGTAAGACAGATGGAAAAGAAGATCAAGGGTCTCAAGCAACTCACCAAACCCCACAGCATTCCAGTTCGTCTGGCCAAGGGTGGCAAGGAGTATGTGAGAGACACTAGCAAAGGGCGCAAGTATAAAGTGGCTGGCGAGAAATAGTTCTTGCACCTGCACACTGAAACCTGCTACAATTCCCAACAGCAATAAGGAGCTACACATGGGAACTCGTAAAGTTGTAATCAAAGGCAAAGGCTACTGGATGAAAGTCTTTGAGCAGAACAGAGACTTGACCGGATTCAATGACGCGCTGAAAGAGGTTGGTGGTCAGACTGTCATGGATATCGACCTTGAACCTTCGGAAGTTGAAAAGCTTAAGAAGGCCAAGTTCATGTCTGCAGGGAAACCAAGCCCCGAAGACAGCAGCCTCACCCGTATGCGTCTAAAACGTAAGTGGACTGAGAATTATGCTGGCGGAGCACCTGAGGTTCTTAAGGCAGACGGTACGCCTTGGGACTATGAGCAGGACGGGCCTATCGGTAACGGCTCCACTGTTGGGGTAGTTGTCGAGGTTTACGATACAAAAGCAAGTAGGCAAGGTATCTATGGGTCTCGCCTTTCTGCGGTAAAGGTTCTGGAACACATCCCTTACACCAAAGACCTTTTTGCGGGTCTGGACGAGGGCGGTTCGCAAGACATTGCCTCAGAAGACGAAGCACCTGCCCCGAAGGCAAAGGACAGCACGTCGAAAGCTAAGGCACCTGCCAAGATCGAACTGGAAGATGAGATTCCGTTTTGACAGGTAAAACCCTAGACACCATCGTAGAGGACATCTACCGGGTGATCGAAGGGAAAGGGGGTTGGGATGCGACTGTCACAGAGTTTCTCTCAACCTCCATCGCCAATGTCGCAGAGGCTAGGTTTTCTCAGGAGCAAGTTCCTCGGGACTATCTTAGCCTCTCTGGCCTCGGCACTCCCTGTGATCGTAAGCTGTGGTACAAGATCAATCTTTCAGAGAAGTCTGAACCTCTCACAGCAGAAGCCCTTGGAACATTCTTTTATGGTGACCTGATCGAAGCCCTTGTCTTGTCGTTAGCTGTAGCAGCAGGCCACAGGGTAGAGGGTATGCAGGACAGAGTGGATGTGTTCGGTATCTCTGGTTCTCGTGACGCTGTGATTGACGGAGTTACTGTTGATGTGAAGTCTGCCTCCAAGTATGGGTTCGAGAAGTTCAAGAACCACAGGCTTCGTGAGGATGATCCCTTCGGCTACATCAGTCAGCTTAGCTCTTATGTCTACGCAGGGAAAACTGACCCTTTGGTCAAAAATAAAACCGAGGGTGCTTTTCTAGTAGTGCAGAAGGACAGGTTCAAACTTTGTCTGGATCGCTACGACTTCACAGAGGAAATCGCCAAGAAGGAGGAAGAGGTTGCAAGAGTCAAGAAGCTGGTTGCTGGACCTATTCCAGAAGAACGTATCCCGCCTGTCCCTCAGTCTAAGACATCTGAAAACACGGTACTATCTACAACTTGTGGATACTGCGAATTTAGGAAGGTATGTTGGCCAGAAGCCAGAACTTTTCTATACTCTACCGGGCCTGTTTTCATGGTGGATGTGGTCAATGAGCCTCGTGTTACGGAGTTGATTGAATGATCCTAGGTGCAAAACTTCTCCCCCTTCATCACGAAGGTGACTACTTGTCTACAGACATAGAGGTGAAGCTGCTTGGAAACAAGACATTCACCATTATGATTTGTGGCAACGGTAGCAGCCCCTCTTTCAGGCAAATTGAAGAGCTAGGTCCAGAAGATTTCTCAGGCAGAAAACATGAATCTAAAGATCATGAAGAACTGGCAGAGATTATCTTGAGGAAACTTTGGAGTGTGATGCAGGATGACCCCTCTGGTTACACGGAAGAAGACCTAGAGAAAGAGTTTGAATGAGAAAGAAGGTATCCCCAGAAGCTAGGGGGTATCGGTCAGGACTAGAAGGAAGAGTTGCACAGCAGCTAGAGACGTTGGGGATCAAGGTTGAGTATGAAGCCTACAAAATCCCCTACGTCATTCCTGAGTCCAGCCATAAATACTCTCCAGACTTTGTTCTTCCTAACGGGATCATCATTGAAACCAAGGGAAGGTTTGTCTTAGCAGACAGGAAGAAACACTTGCTCTTGCAATCTCAGCGACCAGAGCTAGATATAAGGTTCGTGTTCTCCAACAGTTCTGCCAAGATCAACAAGGGATCAATGACAACGTATGCCGACTGGTGTATCAAGCATGGGTTCCTTTTCGCAGACAAACTCATCCCAGAATCTTGGGTCTCAGAGAAAGGCAGCAAGAATGCTCAACTGGTTAAGAAAGAGACTCTCAAGAAAAAAGGAAGAGCCTAAACAAACACTGCTCTGGGGTATCGTAGAGGGTCCATTCCTTGCAAGAGATATCCCAGAGTGCGGCTTCCCACCAGACTCCGCTATGCTAATCCTGAAAGTGTCTCGTGGTGAAGATGTCTTTGATGCTGAGTTCTGGTTCAACAACTTCGATGAAGCCTACGTTCTAGTGAAGCACTTCCAGACCAACATCAACCCAATCGTTCTAAACAACAAGGAGCCTTGATATGGCTACTAAGACAGTCGTTGTATTCTCGTGTGCTCATGCCGATCCTGAGACAAGCAATGTTCGGTTCAAAGCACTGGGACAATTCCTCTATGACCTCAAGCCAGACATGGTGGTTGATCTTGGGGATGGAGCAGACATGAGGTCTCTGAACAGCTATGATGAAAGATACCCTAAGGCACTGGCTTCGCAAAGCTACCAGCGTGATATCGAGTCCTACAACATGGCGCAGGAACTCCTCCGTCACCCCTTCAAACACCATCGGAAGAAGCGACCATATTGGGTGGGATTTGAAGGAAACCACGAGAACCGAATTAAAAAGTACCTCGCCCTTAATCCAAGAAATGAGGGAGAAAAGTACGGGGTTTCCTTTAGCCATCTTCAAACAGACTACTGGTTCGACGACTACCACCAGTACGAAAACTCAGGTCCAGCAATCGCAGTCTACGACAAAGTGGCCTATGCTCACTACTTCACTTCGGGCAATTCTTCTACTGCTACTGGTGGCATCCATCATGCTTATACTGTAGTCCAGAACCTGAGTTGCTCTGCTACCTGCGGTCACTCCCACAAGAGAGACATCTACTTCAAGGACGGTGCTATTCCGAATGGCAACATTGGTCTTGTCGTTGGTTGCTATAAGGGTGCAGAAGAACACTGGGCAGGCCAAGCGAATAACCAGTGGTGGCATGGGATCGTCGTTAAGAGAGAGCTTGAGAACGGCATGTATGAGCCTGAGTTTGTCTCCCTTAACCAGATTATGAAGATGTACCAAGCATGAAATACGAAGTCACAATCCTTGTCGATGTTCACCCCGAGGCAGCATTTGCAGGCACTGACGACGAAATGGAAAATGTCTATGGTCTAGTGGAGTCTGCTATGTTTGACGTGGACGACCTGATAGTAGACGATCTGGAGGTAAGAGAGCATGGCTAAGTGGGGAACAGACCTTGAAGATCAAGCCTTTGGGTATTGGTCACAAGATACAAAACCTCAGACACCAACCGAAATGGTCCGAGAGTTTGTAACAATTAGCGGGCAAAAACCTAATCCCATCCTCTACAGTAACCTTATTTCTGAGGAGTTCCATGAATGGTTGGAGGAACCTGCAGGGACTCAAGAGGAACTCAAAGAACTGGCAGACCTCTTGTATGTGATCTACGGCTACGCCAATGCGCGTGGATGGGATGTAGAAGAAGCCTTCCGCAGGGTCCACGAGAACAACATTGGTCGTATGTATCAACCTGATGGTACAATCAAACGAAGAGAGGATGGTAAAATCATCAAGAACCCTGACTACCCAAAAGTCGCACTGGGAGACCTCGTATGCCGCACGTAATTACTCTCTTGACACTCCTC